>CAZOMF010000094.1:0-351 GCA_964580635.1 uncultured Dehalococcoidaceae bacterium | reverse complement strand
GGGGGTGGCGCCCTTGGGGGGCCTGGCCGTTTATATTTTTTATTTACCGGGGGGGGGGGGGGCCCGGCGTTGGGGGGGCCGCCGCGCCTCTTTTTCTGCAACATTCCGACCGTTAAAATCCCTCTCGGTCGTCCTTTACGAAAGGGAGACGATCGACCCTTCTCAGAAGACGGTCATCAATTCAGGCAGTACCAGGCAATAAACATCGGAGACACCTTTCACTTTTTGCCTTCACCTTTGACCTTCGCCCTTTCACTTTTACCTTCTCCTGAACCTTTTTCCATTGCGTTTCAGGTTCACGGTGGATATAATAAAAGCACGTTTGAGGGGAGTCCATGATGGTCCGTATCA
>CAZOMF010000093.1:0-8828 GCA_964580635.1 uncultured Dehalococcoidaceae bacterium | reverse complement strand
TCCTCGCCGATGGGCGATTCCAGCGAGATGGGCAGCTGGCTGACCTTCACTATCTCCCGCACCTTGTCCGAGGACACTTCCATCTCCTTGGCTATCTCCCGGGAGGTCGGCTCGCGGCCGTACTCCTGGGCGAGCCGCCGGCTGATGCGGAGCAGCCGGTTGATGGTCTCCACCATGTGGACCGGGATGCGGATGGTGCGGGCCTGGTCGGCGATGGCGCGGGTCAGCGCCTGCCGTATCCACCAGGTGGCGTAGGTGGAGAACTTGTAGCCCTTGCGGTAGTCGAACTTCTCCACGGCGCGCATCAGGCCGATGTTGCCCTCCTGGATAAGGTCGAGCAGCGACATGCCGCGCCCGATGTGCTTCTTGGCCACGCTGACGACGAGACGCAGGTTGGCCTCGATGAGGTGGCGCTCCGCCTTCTTTCCCTCGCGGATGATACTGTCGAAATGGCGGGAGAACCGCCCTTCGTTGCTCCTGAGGAACTCCAGGAACGCCTGGTCCTCCACCAGCGTGCCCAGGTCCATGGCGAATCCTTCATCGTAGTTGGCGTTGCCGAGTACGCCGGGAATGAGACGGCTGGCGAGCGAAAGCCCGACCAGCATCTCTTCCACCTCGCCGGTGGCCGTATCGAGCTTCTGGGAGATGTCGTGGACGACCTGCGGGTCGATGGCGTTGTCCACCGTTTTCTGGAGCTCCTCGTCATAGAGCGAGCCGAGGCCGGTCCCCGCATCCGGGAGATTGAACTCGTCCCGGAGGGCCGCCATCAGGTTTTCCGAGGCCTTCACGTTCCTGAGCAGCATTAAAATGATGTCCGTGGCGGACGGATGCCGCCCGAACTCCTGGGCGTATTCCTCGCGGATGGTGCTGAGGTACTTGCCCTCCTCCATCCGCTTGGCGAGGCTCTTCTCGTCGTCGGCGGTCAGCAGGTGAACGCGGCCTATCTCGTGGAGGTAGATGCGGACGGGGTCGTCGGTGATGTCCTGCTCGGCAAGCTCTTCGTCGGCCAGGTCCACCTCGACCTCGACGTCGTTATCGTCGCTGTCGGTGTCGTCCTTGCTCGGGTCGAAGGTCTTGCCCTTGGCCCAGGGGTCCTCGTCCTCGGCGGCCTCTTTTTCCTCGTCGTCCGTCCCGTTCAGTCCTTTCGGCCGTTCGTCGTCCTTCTCACGTGCCTTGGCGATGCTCTCGTCCTGTTCGGTTGCTGTTTCCGTCTTTTTCGCTTTCTTTTCTGTCGGCATCTTATCTCCTTGAACCGCTTTGCCTGTTCCTGCGGTGGGTATCGATTTCTTTTCGCCCGGCGGTGAAGGTCTTGTTTTCTTCGATAAAGGCGTCCATGTCCGCCGGTTCGCCGGCCGCGTCGGTCCGGCTGGCTAACAGGTTCTTCAAATAGTTGTCCTTGAGCCGGTACAGGCAGTCGATGTACTTCATCTCGGCGGCGTTTTTGGTAATAGGCAGCACGCGGGAGGCGACCTCGTCCACGTGCTCGTGGAGCGCGGGATCGAGCACCTCCTTGAGCACCTGCGGCGTGTCGTCGCTCGCCGCGGTGACGTGGCGGAGGGCCTGGAATATCTCCCGGTTGTCGCTCCGCGTGAAGAAGCCCGGTTCCGGCTGCTCGGCGTGACCGCGCAGGCCCGGGTTGGCCACGAGCAGCGCGAGCAGGTAGTCCTCGATGGCCGTCGTCCCTGCGATCTTCTTCGCGAAGGCCTTGCTCGCCGGGGCCGGGGCGCGCCGCGCGGCGGACGGGCGGGCGCTCCGCATCGCCATGAGGGTAGCCACGTCCACGCTCAGCAGCCGGGCGAGGAGCTGGAAGTAGTGGGCCTGGCGGACGGTGTCGGTCATGGCGCGCAGCACCGGCACGAGCTTCTCCGCGGCCCGGGACTTGTCGCCCGCCTGCGTCAGGTCGAGCTTTTCGGTCGTCTTGGTGAAAAGGAAGTCGAGCAGCGGCACCGCCTTTTCGACGAGCTGTTCCCACCCGCTCACGTCTCCCTTGATGACGTCGTCCGGGTCCTTGCCCTCCGGCAGCACCACCACCTTTATCTCCGCCCCGAGCGTGTTCTCGTGCCCCACGGTGCGGAGCATCGCCTCCTCGCCGGCGGCGTCCGCGTCCATCGCCAGCACCAGGTTCCTGCTCATCCGCTTTAAAATCCCGACCTGCGTCTCGGTGATGGCCGTGCCCATGCTCGCCACCGCGTTGGTCACGCCGTGCTGGTGCGCCGTCAGCACGTCCATGTAGCCCTCCATGACGATGGCCCGGTCCTGCTTGCGGATGTTCCCCGCGGCCCGGTCGATGGCGTAGAGCGTGGCGGACTTGTCGAAGGTCGGCGTCTGCGGCGAGTTCACGTACTTGGGCAGCGAGTCGTCCATCACCCGCGCCCCGAAGCCGGTCACCCGCCCCCGGGCGTCCCGGATGGGGATGATGACCTTGTTGCGGAAGCGGTCCGTGGTGAGGCCGTCCTCGTTCTGGTAGAGCAGCCCCCCGTTCACGAGGTCTTTCTCCTCGAATTCCTTCTCCGCCAGGTACTTCTTCAGGGCCTCCCACTCGTTGAGCGCGTAGCCGAGGGTGAAGTCGCTGACCGTCTGCTTCGTGTAGCCCCGCTTTTCCAGGTACTGACGCGCTTTCTCCGCGGCCGGAGAGTTGAGCAGGTTGTTGTGGAACCAGACCGCGGCGGCCTCGTTCATGCGGAAGTAGACGTCCTTCTCCTCCCGGTGCTGGTCCTCGCGGCGGTAGGAGGGCAGCTCGACGCCGGCCCGCTCCGCCAGCACGCGCAAGGCTTCCCCGAAATCGTAGCCCTCCTTCTTCATGAGGAAGGAGAACACGTCCCCGCCGGTGCCGCAGGCGCCGAAACAGTGCCAGGTCTGCTGCTCCGGGAACACGAAGAACGAGGCGTGCTTTTCCGAGTGGAACGGGCAGGGAGCGGAGAGGTTGCGTCCGGACTTCTTCAGGGTCACGTACTGCCCAACGATCTCCGCGATGTCCGTTTTCTGTTTGACTTCGTCGATAACGCTCATTTACGGTGACAAATAATAATTATACCACGTTTTACATCGGTCGCCCGCATAGTATAACGCGTTTCGGAGGAAAAAGTACGGGTTTCCGCTAGAAACCGGAGCGGACCTTGACGCCTCGCCCCTTGAGGTAGTCTTTCAGCTGGGGAATGGTGTACTCGCCGTAGTGGACGATGGAGGCGACCAGCGCCGCGTCCGCGTGGCCTTCCGCGAAGGCGTCGTAGAGGTGCTCCGGTTTGCCCGCCCCGCCGGAGGCGATGACCGGGATGCCGACGGCGTCCGCTATCATCCGGGTGAGCGTCAGCTCGTAGCCGTTCTTGGTGCCGTCGGCGTCGATGGAGTTGATGACGAGCTCCCCGGCCCCGAGCTCCTCGCCGGTCTTGGCCCACCACAGCGCGTCGATGCCGGTCGGCGTCACGCCCCCGTTGACCACGATCTCGTAGCCGGAAGGGATGGCCTCCGTCACCGGCGCTTTCCGTATGTCCATGGATAAAATCGTGCTCTGCGCTCCCACCGCCTGCGATATCTCGGAGATGAGCTCCTTGCGCTTGACCGCCGCCGTGTTGACGTTGATCTTCTCCGCGCCGGCGAAACGGAGCTTGGTCGCGTCCGCCACCGACCGGATGCCCCCGCCGACCGAGAAGGGGATGAAGACCTGCTTGGCCACCTCCTCGACGAAGTGCAGCATGATGTCCCGGTCCTCGCGGGAGGCGGTGATATCGTAGAAGACGAGCTCGTCCACCCCGTCCTCGTAGTACTGGCGGGCCTTCTCGATCGGGTCGCCGATGTCCTTCGTGTCCACGAACCTGATGCTCTTGGCCAGCTTACCGCTGCGCACGTCCAGGCACACTATCACGCGTTTGCTTAACATAAAAAACTCAAAACTCGAAACTAAAAAGTCTGAGTTGCCTTGCCGCCCTCACTTTTACTTTTTGACCCTTACCTTACCGTTCCGTTCCACGTCTGGAACCGTGCCAGCATCTCGAGCCCCAGCGTGCCGCTCTTCTCCGGGTGGAACTGCGTGGCGAACAGGTTCCCCCGCCCGATGGCGGCGCAGAACTCCTCGCCGTGATCGGAGACGGCGTACACGTCGTCGTCCGAGGCCGGGCGCGGGTAGTAGGCGTGCACGAAGTAGAACTCGTCGCCGGGCTTCACCCCTTCGAGCAGCGGGTGCGGCTGCGTCACCCGGACGTCGTTCCAGCCGATGTGCGGTATCTTGTAGCTCGCGTCCGGCGGCCGGAAGCGGACGGTCGTGCCGGGGATAAGCCCGAGGCAGGGGGTATCGCCCTCCTCGGACCGGTCGAGCACGACCTGCGCCCCCAGGCAGATGCCGAGCACCGGCACGCCGCTGCGGACGGCGTCCTTCAGCGCCGCATCGAGACCCATCTCCCGGATGTACTTCATGGCGCTCGGCGCCGCGCCGACCCCCGGGAAGATGATCTTCGTCGCCTTTGCCACGATGGCCGGATCGCCGGTGCGCACGGTCTCCTCGCCCACCTCCGCGCAGGCGCGCAGGACGCTCTGGATGTTCCCGGCCCCGTAATCGATTACCGTAATCATTCTATTTCACTGCGGGGAGCCCCGATGCAATCGGAGACGGCCCTGAAATCTCGCTGTCTCTCCCGCTCATCCTGCTCTTTCCGTTCATCCTGAGCCTGTCGAAGGATGAGCGGAAAACCTCCATCCCTGAATTAACTGGCGAATGAGAACTTCTCCATCGGTCATACGATGTTCGTTGTTTTCATTGCTGCGTGTGTAATGTTTTCGCCTTTTCCACCGCGTACTGGTCCGTCATCCCGGCGATGTAGTCCACCGCGCTGCGGGCTACCGTGTCCACGGGGCGGCGGTACTCCTTCGGGAGCGCCTCCGGGTGCTCCGTGAAGTACCGGTAAAGAAACGTGACCGTCGCCTCCGCCCGGTGCGTTTCCTCCCTCGCCGCACGGGGGTTGTAGACCCGCTCGAAAAGGAACGCCCGCATCGTCTCGGCGGCGGCCTGGACCGGACGGCTCATCCGTATGGCCGGCCGTACTTTAATTGTAGCACACATACGGGCGTCCCACGATGCCTCGATGATGTCGCACACCATTGTGTTGATGCGCCCGGAGTGGCTCGTCCCCAGCACTTCGGCGGCGGACTTCGGCAGGTCCCGCTCGGTCAGGATGCCGGCCCGGATGGCGTCGCCGATATCGTGGTTGACGTAGGCTACCATGTCGGATATCTTCACCGCCTCCCCTTCGAGCGTCCCGACTTCTCCCCAGTCCTCGCCGAGTACGCCGACCCCGGACTTGGAGTGCCGTACGATGCCGTCCCGCACCTCCCAGGTCAGGTTGAGGCCCCGGCCGCCCTTCTCCAGCAGGTCCACGATCCGCAGGCTCTGCTCGTTGTGGCGGAAGCCCTCCGGGTACAGATGGTTGAGGACGTCCTCGCCGGTGTGCCCGAACGGCGTATGACCCAGGTCGTGCCCGAGCGCGATGGCCTCGGTGAGGTCCTCGTTGAGGTTGAGCGCCCGGGCGATGGTCCGGGCTATCTGCGCCACTTCGAGCGTATGGGTGAGACGCGTCACGTAGTGGTCCCCCGGCGGCGCGATGAACACCTGCGTCTTGTGCTTCAGCCGCCGGAAGCTCTTGCAGTGGATGATGCGGTCCCGGTCCCGCTGGAAGGCGGTGCGGACCGGGGAAGGTGCTTCCGGCCGTTCCCGTCCTTTCGAGTCCCGGCTCTTCACGGCGCACGGCGAAAGGGATTCCTCCTGCTGTTCGAGCCATTCGCGGATTTTTAAGTCTTCGATCATGCGTTAAGGGTCACGCGGGGTGATTGCCCCGCCAGGCGATGCCGTCTATCATCAGCAGGATGTCCTCGTCGACGAACTCCGTCGTGGCGGTCATCCTGGCCGGGAACGCACCCTCGTCGAAGTAGTCGCGGAAACGCTTTTCCATTTCCCGGAGGTCGGCGATATGCTTGAGCCAGACGTTGACCTTCACGAGGTCGGTCAGGGTCAGGCCGTAGTTGGCGAGGGTCTCCTTCAGGTAGCGGAAGGTGTCGTCGAGCTGTTCGGCGAAGGTTGCTCCATAACCGCGGTGCAGCCCGAGGAACACGTAGTCGCCCGCGGCTACCGCCGCCGAATAGCTCCAGGGGGTAGGCACCCTCTCCAGTTCCGGCACAGTGCTACTCTAGCCCCGGCCCGTACGTTTGTCAATACGCCGTTTGCATCGCCGCGCGCGTTCGGGGTAAAGTGCAGACGAAATGTCATGAGCGCCCTTTCGTTCCTCGGCCGGCCGGGCCTGAAAAAACACCTCACCGCCGAGCGCGTCATCGTCGCCCTCGCCTTCATCGCCGCGACGGCGCTCGTCCTGGCGACGCCGCTCAAGATGCCGGACCCGGACGACTGGGCCTACTACTACGGCGCCCGGAACTTCGCCGCCGGCGATTTCACCGTCACCAACCAGCAGCAGCTCCACCAGGCCGTCGAGACCATCCGGCACGGCGGCACATTGCTCCAGTACCTGCCGCTCGACTACAACAGGTGGGCCTTGGAGAAGGCCCCCGGGGCCGTCTTCTACCTCGTCCCCTTCGAGAAGCTCGGCATCCCGCGCGGCGCCAACGTCGTGCTCGCCTTTTTCATGGTCCTCGTCACCTTCATTCTGTTGAAGCGCCTGCGCGGCGAGCGGGCGGCCATGATAGGCTCGCTGCTGACCTTGTTCACGCCCATCGCCCTCGTCATGTACAACCGCGCCTACATGGACACCTATCCCTCGCTGGCGTTCCTGGTCATCGGCGCGGGGCTGTACTTCTACTACCACCTGGAGCGGGCCCGTTTCGGGCCGGTGAAAGCCGGGCTGCTGTTGTTCGCGGCCTTCTTCTGCATCAGCTGGTCGGTGGTGACTCGCTACACGGACCTGCCCGTCGCGGTGCTGCTGGCCCTCCATTGGGCGGTGGCGCGCTTCGTCGATTGGCGCCGCCGGGAGCCGCTGCGCCTCCTCCGGGAGGTTCCGGCGCTCATGCTGGGCATCGGGCTGCCGCTGGCGGCCATGCTTGTCTACGACTACTATGTCTTCGGCTCTCCCTGGACCTACGGCTACGCCGTCTCCCCGTACCCCACCAGGTTCGCCTTCCAGTATATCGGACAGACGTATATGGGCGGGCGGTCGGTGCCCCTCGATATCCTTCGGTACAACGCGCAGGGGTTCGCGCGCAACCTGCTCATCGGCTTCCCGCTCCTTGTCGTCGGGCTGCCGGGCTTTGTCTGCGTGCTCTGGCAGAAGATCGCCGGGCGGCTCCGCAGGGGAGACGCGGGCGGCCGCTGGTCGAGCGTCAGGAACGAGGTCGCCTGGGGCCTGCTGCTCGTGCTGACCGGCTGGTTCATTTCCGTCTTCGGGCTCTACCTCGCCTACGAGTGGACGGCCGGGCTCAAGGACGGCGGCGGGTTCGTCCTGCTCAACCGTTTTCTGCTGCCGGGGCTGTTCCCGGTGGTGGTTATCTGCGCCCTCGTCCTCGACCGGTTCCCGGTCAAGGTCTGGCTGCCGGTGACGGCGGTGCTCATCGTGTTCGGGGGGTTGCTGTATGCGCAGTGGGCGCTCGACCTCCACGTGCTGCCGGCCTTCCTGACGATGTGGACGCTCGATAGCCGCTGGCCCGGCTACCTCTTCCCGCCGTGGACGCCGTACTTCCAGCCTAACGGCGGCCCCTCGTCCTTCCCGTTCCCCATGTGGAGCTACCCGTTCATGTTCCCCCGGGTACCGTAGCTGGCGCCCCGCCCGTCCCGGGCCTGTCGGAGGACGGGCCGCTTTCCTCTTCATTGACAAGCCCGCGGCTGGGGAGTACCATACAGGATATTAGCAGACTCTAAATTAACGCGAGGCTCACAATGACGGACCACGAGACGGAAGACCTGGCGGCGATCTTCAAGGCGCTGGGCGACCCCACCCGGCTGAAGCTGGTGCAGTTCCTCCATGATCTTAAAGACCCGGAGTCCGTCTGCGTCAACGCGCTCGCCGGGGTGCTGGACGTCAGCCAGTCGGCCGTATCTCAGCACCTGCGGGTGCTGAAGAACGTCGGCATCGTCCGGGGCGAGCGGAAGGGGAACTCCGTCCACTACGCCCTCGACCGCAAGCGCGCCCGGTCCATCCACGACCTCATGGCCGCCGCCCATACCGCCATCGTGTAGCCGGTTGGCTGTTTGCGGCAGTTTTATACCATAAGTAACTGCGAAAATACTTATATAATACCCAGAAAACAACGGTTTTTCTTCGTCCTGCCTCTTTTGTTTCCCCGCCAGCGGCGCTCCATCGATTTGCCTCCTTGTCTCTTGACTGATAGTATATAAGTAAATACTTAATATTGGAGGGCGATATGGAACACGGACACGGTTCGGGAGAGTGCTGCCACGGCGGGAGCGGCCATCATGACGGCGGCTGCTGCCACGAGGGCCACGGCGGTCGCCGCTACTTCACCCGGGAGGAGAAAGCGGCCCACCTGGAGAAGTACCTGGAGCAGCTCAAGGCGGAAACCGCCGGCGTGGAGGAAGAGCTCGCCCGGCTAAAGAGCGCCTGAGCCCGGACCCGTATGACGCCGCATTGGTTAGGCGTCGGATCGGGTTCCGGGGGTACCGGTGGGGGCGGGGGCCGGTGGGCGGCGCCCCCGCGAAGATGTCATTGCGGCGGGGGGGTTTTGAATACCGCGCCGGCCCGGATAGCGCGGCGGATCGGCCGGGTCGCGCGGGGTGGACGATTCGACGTAGTCGACGTACTCGCGCATCCGCTTGGCCAGGTCGTCCATCGGCATCACCGCCGCCGGGTCGATCACCGTGACGGCGATGCCGCTGCCGG
>CAZOMF010000092.1:0-9060 GCA_964580635.1 uncultured Dehalococcoidaceae bacterium | reverse complement strand
GTTTTGAGTGTTGATTTTCACACCGTTTTTCAAAACTGTAACTGGTTTCCTGTCGAGTCTAAAATCGGATAATGCGACCCCATCACCAATAAAAGTATCTCTTCCACACACGCTGATGGATATAAGTCGGTTCATGGTAAAAGTCCCAGGGTAAAGAACCGAATACTGTACGACAGCACCGTTTCTGATATTGCACTCATTCCCAATCACAGCGAGTTCCGTGGTGACATTGTTACCGATAAAGCTATGATCCCCAATAACGGATTCACGAATTACAGCTCCCGCGCCGATTCTAACATTATCCCCAATCGTACTACCTTCGATATAGGCGGTGTGGTGAATATCGCAATTTCGTCCTATGTGATTCAGCTTGCTCAACACCTTCCACTGGTCAGTTGAACGTGCCGTTATTGCTAATTTTAATAGCTGTAGCTTGGAAGCTCGCTTCAAATCGGCACCTTCAGCAAGTATGGAAGCTATATTCACTGCCCACAATGTTGACCAGTGATCGATTTGTGCAATCAAGTAGTCAGAGATAGGGGTGGTATAATCGTCCTCCCCAAATAAATGCAACGGCATAGGAAAGGACTGATAAAACTGGTCTAGACTAATCAAGATTTGCCGTGGCTCATAAAAAGACCCCCCAGCGGGAACATAATACAAAGGATACTCGGTGTGGTCGTGATGTGATATGACTTCTTGGGCTGCGACTATTGATCTGAGCGTAACGATGCCTGTTTCGCCACAGCATACACCGCACAATTGGGATTTACGTGACCTCTCAATGAAATGCTGAAGTAATTGTTTGGTAAAGAACAAGCTATCAGCAAATATTAGATATTCCTGATCATCTTGAATCTTTGAAATGTCATCAATGCTAACCAATTCACACCCAGATTCTCGTAGTTCCTGATTCTGCCAATCAGATAATCTACGGTTTTTGATGAGGCAATCGCCAGGATGGTCCCCAAAAGGTTCTATCTTCTTATCACTAGAAATCATATAGGCGTTCATGATCACCTCTCGAGACATCATAATCTCTTATTCATTTGATGAAGCAGTACTGGTAGTCGACTACCGTTTCCCAGCAAGTTGGTTTGTGATAATGCCCTTCTCCACCATCCAGTCGATCTGGTCTCTTAACGTTTCTTGAAGAGGACGAGCTTTGATCCTAAAGTCCTTTTCTGTCGCTGAATCATCACCTACATGGTGCAGCGTACTGCAATACACGGCTTGATAATTGAACGGTAATCTGGCCTTCATTGTTCTTTGAAGCAGATCAACCCCCCTCATCGTAAATCGCAAACTCCACCCAGGGAAAGCTACGGTGGGAATTCTTCTCCCCGTGATCTCGGAAAACAAAGCAAACAGATTACGAAGACTCGTATTTTGTGTTGGTTCCAGATACCGTCTGGGACCCAGACCCTTTTCCATAAGAGCCACATGAAAATGAGCAATATCTCTGACATCCGAAATAAGAAGGGTACCATTAACCGAGACTCGCCAATATCCCTTCAGAATGGATTGTGCGATCTGGCAGCTCTCGCCACAGTGAGGATCATATGGCCCCCAGACCGATCCCGGATACACGATCACCACCGGGTACCTGTTCTGGTACATCCTGGCCACGATATCAGACTCTGCTTTCGATCGAAAATAGGCTCCAGGCGGACTGGTTGGTATGCAATGTGGCGTCAGCACCCCGCCTTTTTGTCCTATTAGAGCAACGAAGCTTGAAACGTGGATTATGGGGTCGTGACCATGACGCGATGCTACCGATAAAACATTTTCAGTTCCAGTAACATTTGTCCGTCGTATCGTCTCATTCATTCTCGGGTCAAGTGAATAAACAGAGCCGCAATGCAGAGTCGCGTCACATCCTTCTGCTGCACGCTCAATCGACCTTCGATCCAGTACATCACCTTCCATGGCATCGATATTATTAATCCCGAAAGGTTCCAAAGCCGGCTTTATTTTTTCCAATGACCTGACGAGCAGACGTACTTGATGTCCTTGTTGAAGCAAAGCCGCAACCGAGTGACTTCCGACGAATCCGGTTCCACCCGTGACCATTATCTTCATAGCGCAGTTTCAAAGCCCTCCCTCAGTAGACGGTCGAGTCATGTTAATTTTACGCCCTCTGTCAATTTCTGGATTGTTTTAATACCTCGATATAGAATCCAGTCTGTATTCAACGAGACTTGTGCGGGCTTGTTGCTTTTCCGAAAGGGCCGATTGCCTTACCCCTCCCCAACCGCGGGAGATTTTGACTCCTTATTCCTTGATATGTTTTTTACTGTAATCTTGCTATAATCATCTGCACTCGTATTAAGAGGTATTAGCGATGCCATCTGTATTTTGGTCTGGGAAATTGTCATCCCCTATGAAACTCATGGTCAACACTAATAATCTCCTAGCTTGGATCCTCGGGAACACACGGAAAACCGCCGCCATGAAACAACGGATGAAAATGGGATATGAAGGTCAGGTGTCAGATTCAGTATCCAAATATGATGAAGTGGGTATGCAACACTGACCTGCCGATATTCTTGACACCGTCCGCTCAACTCCATATAATAATTGCGACTGGGTGCAACAACAATGAGCTGCTACGCGACACTGAAAGCCAATGGAATGAAACTGACGCCGCAACGGCGTCTCATCATCGATCTTATCCACGAAAAGGCTTCGCACTTGACGCCGGAAGAAATCATCAACTATGTTCAGGACAGGATGCCGGGTTTAACCAAATCCACCGTTTACCGAACGCTCGAACTGCTAGAGAGGTCGGGCTGCGTTTGCAAGAGCGAGATGGATAACCACACGGTCTACCATCACGCCGATGAGGGCCACCACCACCATTTGGTTTGTGATCATTGCGGCAAGAAGATCGAGTGCGAAGAGGGTGTCGTCACCCCGCTTCAGGAAGCTTTGCAACAACAGTACGGCTTCCGCGTCCGCTTACAGCATATGGTCCTGCCCGGTTTGTGCCGGGAATGTCAGGTAAAAGAGAAGTAGCCGTTCTCTTTTTTTGCCCTTTAATTGCAACTAGGTGCAACTACTTTAAGATGCAAACCGGTATGGAGGCTGGAACATGGAAGTCAGCAATCTGGAAAACCCCCGCGAGGAAATAGAAACAGCGGTCGAAACCGGCGATCTCCCCAAGCTCCTCCGCTTGAGCGGCCTGCTCCACGGGCACTATTGCCCCGGTTCCGCGATGGGCGTCAAGGCGGCAGCTCGCGCCGTCAGGGAGCTGAAAGCCCGGTCAACGGGCATGGAAGAAGTACTTGCCATAGTGGAGACCAACAGTTGTTTCGCGGATGGCGTCCAGATGGTAACCGGCTGCTCGCTGGGGAACAACGGCCTTATCTACCGGGACTACGGGAAAACGGCCTTGACCCTCGCCTACCGTTCCGGTGAAGGCGTCCGGCTGGCTGCAATACCCGGTGCCGGTCCTATGAAGAACAACCCAGAGGCCGCTGCCCTGTTCAAAAAAGTGGTGACGGACCGCCAGGGCACCCCGGAAGACGATGAAAAACTGCGGACGATGTGGATCAAGCTGTCGTTCGAGATGCTGGACCTCCCGGACGAAGAGCTTTTCACCATCGACCACATGACCGCGACCATCCCTGCCTACGCACCTATTTACACGAGCGCCATTTGCTCCGTTTGCGGGGAAAGCACCATGGAACCACGCGCCCGTCTCAAGGACAGTAAACCTACCTGCTTGGCCTGCTCAGGCCAGCCCTACTACGAACTGACTGGTGCCGGTATGACCCTCGTCAACACATAGAATGTCAACCCCGGAGGGATTGGATATGCCGATGGCGAATTTCAGGTTGGATGTATCGCGGGAAACCGGCGCGGCGACGCTCTGGATGGCGACCGACGAAACGGCCTGCGGCTTCAAACCGGTCCTGGCCTGGCCGGACATGGACGGTGTCAGGGATTTCGCCACTATGCTGCTGAACATTGACCACTACCGGCGAGGCGCGGACATCGATACCGACGGCGGCAGACGAACCCCTTAAATCCCGCATAATCTTTACGCGGGATGCTCCGGACTAGTCGCTTAGAAAAGGAATAGGTACAATTTTTGCCTATCCATACATGCAATTAATTGCAATATCTCGATGATCGAAAGAAAGTATGGACACGAAAGAAAGCATCAAGGAATACTGGCACAAAAGAAGCGAAACCTATGACAAGTACCCCGCCCCCCGGTATGAAGACGAGGAAAGGAGCGCCTACTACGACCGGCTGGGTAAAAGCCTTGGAGGCAAAAATCTCAAGGTCCTGGATGTGGGGGCCGGCACCGGTTTTATTTCCCTGATGCTGGCTGAAATGGGCCATGATACCACCGGCCTGGATATCTCCGATTGCATGTTGGAGAAGGCCCGCCGCAAGGTTGAAGAAAGCGGCTACCGGGCAACGTTTCAAGTCGGAGACGCGGAAAAACTATCCTTTGCAGACGGTGCGTTCGATGCCGTCGTATCCCGGTACCTGCTCTGGACCCTGCCGAATCCACAACAGGCTTTAGCGGAGTGGAAGCGGGTCACGAAGCCCGGCGGCAAGGTCATCTGCATTGAAGGCACCTGGAGCGATCACTCGCTCAAAGGCAAGTTCAAGCGTGTGTGCCGCCACCTGGGACTACTGCTCCATGACCGGGTCAACCCTGGCCAGCTGGGCTACGACGAGCCAACCAACCAATCACTCCCCTTCCGTGACGGGGTGACACCGCAGAAAACGACCGCCTTGTTCAGGGATTGCGGTTTGAACAACATCACGCACGAACTGCTGACAGAAATCCGGACCATACGAGCGCGCAATACCCCCTTCCTCTACCGGATGGCAATGTCGACTCCCTCGTTCATCATAAAAGGAGAAAGGAATTGAAAGCTATGTTGCACCTAAAACGAAGCTTCATCCCCAGTGTCGTTTTACTTTTCGTACTGCTGGCATCTCTTATCCTTAGCAGCTGTGCGTCGGGGGAAACCACCTCAAATGCTGACACCGGTAACGGTCAAACACAGACCGCGACCACCATCACCGACATGGCGGGACGCCAGGTTTCCGTGAATGTCCCTGCCCAGAGAATCGTGCTGGCCTCGTCGCGTCACTTGCACGAATTCGCGGCTGTCGGGGGGGTCGATGCTATCAACAAAATCGTCGGTTGGGGTCCCGACCTCAATCTTTACGACCAGGATACCTACCTGAAATATGAAGCCGCTTTCCCCCAGATAGATGACATCACGGACATCGGGTACCATTCACAGGGAACTTTCAGCGTCGAAACGATCGTTACGCTTCATCCTGATGTCGTGGTACTGCCGCTCTGGCTGGAAAATACCGAAGGCGTCAGCGACGACATCGCCAAGCTGGCAACTGCCGGCATTCCCTCGGTTTTCATCGACTATTACGTGGACCCCTTCAATCACCCTGTTCCCAGCACGACGATCATCGGGCAACTGCTGGGCAAAGAGTCGAGGGCCAAAGAAATCACCGATTTCTACCAGGCACAGGTCGATCTGGTGACGGAACGGCTGGCTACCTACAGCGGACCAAAAACCACGGCGTACGTGGAAGTCGGCTCCAAGGGCAGCAATGAGTACGGCAATACGTATTCGAGCGAAAGCGGTCTCGGTGCCCTGGTCAAATTCGCCGGCGGCACCAGCATTGCCGATGGCGCTGTGTCGAGTTCAGGTCCTATCAACCCGGAATACCTGCTGACGAAGGACCCGGACGTCATCATCATCAGCGGCTCGTACTGGCCGTCCGTTGAATCTTCGATGCGACTCGGCTACCATGCCGACGAAGCTGATTCACGAGCGCTGCTACAAGCTTTCACCGAGAGGGATGGCTGGCAGAACCTTTCCGCCGTCAAGGATGGGCGTGTTTACAGCGTATTCCACGGCTTCTCTTTCCGTATCTACAACTTCGCCGGTATTCAGGCGTTTGCTAAATGGCTGTATCCCGAACTCTTCGCTGGTATCGATCCGGCGGCTAACTTCAAGACATTCCATGACAAGTTCATGCCCGTGGACTATAGCGGCGTCTGGATCCTGAACCTGGTCAAGTAACGTCTTTTCGCGTAATGAGAGATTCGTAGTGGTATCTAGAGGGAGACGGCTATACGCTCAGCTTACGGCCAGAAAGCGGTCACTGGTACTGGGGCTGTCGATAGCCGTCTTTACCCTTTTCGTCATCGATGTATGTGTCGGGCCAGCGTGGCTTTCGCCGGGGACGGTCTTCTCTGCTGTCTTTGCTCCTGGTTCAGTCAGCGAGCTCAACCATTTCATCGTCTGGGACCTCCGTATGCCGGTAGCCCTGATGGCGATTATTGTGGGGGCATCCCTTTCAGTAGCGGGTGCTGAGATGCAAACGATACTGGACAACCCCCTGGCTAGCCCCTACACACTGGGCGTTTCAGCCGCTGCTGGTTTCGGCGCGGCGCTGGCCATCGTACTTGGCGTCGGCGTCATCCCCTTGGGCGATACGCTGCTGGTCCCGGTCAACGCGTTTGTGTTTTCGCTCCTCTCCAGCCTCCTGATCTACGGCATCGCCAGATTTCGCCGCCTGTCTCCGGAAACGATGGTGCTGGCCGGTATCGCCGTTCTCTTCTTCTTTCATTCCTGCATGGCGGTACTGCAATACTTCGCCGCCGAAGAAGAACTCCAGGCTATCGTCTTCTGGCTGTTCGGCAGTCTGACCAAGGCGACGTGGCCCAAACTGGGAGTGGCGGCGCTCGTCTTCGTCATTGCGACTCCATTGTTGCTCAGGAACGCCTGGCGATTGACCGCGCTGCGCCTCGGCGATGATAAAGCCAAGAGCCTCGGTATCAACGTTGAAAGCCTGCGGTTGCAGGTGCTGGTGCTGGTATCCGTTCTGACCGGCGCGGCGGTCGCTTTCGTGGGTACTATCGGTTTCATCGGTTTGGCCGGACCCCACATCGCCAGGATGCTGGTAGGCGAAGACCAGCGGTTCTTCATGCCTGTTTCAGCTTTGTGTGGAATATTGCTGCTTTCCATGGCATCGATACTGAGCAAGGTAGTAATGCCCGGTTCCGTATTCCCCATCGGTATTATTACCTCGTTCATCGGGGCGCCCTTCCTCCTCTACCTGCTGATGAAAACACGGAGGGGTTACTGGTGAAGCTGAACATAGAACGGCTGGACTTTGCGTATACACCAGGTAATCCGATCCTTAAAAACCTGGCAATGGAGGCGTTCCCTGGAGAGATAACCGCCCTGATCGGCCCTAATGCCGCCGGGAAATCAACGTTGCTCAAGTGTATCGCCGGGTTACTCCATCCCAGCGGTGCCATCAAGCTTGACGGTAGAGAAACCGGCGCGATACCCAGGAACGAATTGAACAAGTTGATCGGCTATCTTCCACAGGAACTATCCGCGCGAGCCGTGCTGACCGTGTTCGAGGCGATTCTCATCGGGAGGCTCAAGACGTTATCCTGGAAAGTGAGCGATGAAGACCTCGATAAAACATCGGAGACACTCGCCTTCCTCGGTATAGAGGAACTGGCCCCGCGCTTTCTCAACGAGCTCAGCGGTGGGCAAAAGCAGATGGTTTCCATCGCCCAGACGCTTGTCGCCGAACCCAGGCTGCTGCTCCTCGATGAGCCGATAAGTAATCTCGACCTGCGCCACGAGATGGAGATTCTGGAATTGGTGAGAACCATCACCAGGCAGCAGAACACGACGACGATCCTGGCCATTCACAATCTTTCACTGGCCGCCAGATACGCAGACAAGCTGGTGGTGCTGAGAGAAGGCCAAGTCTTTGCCAGTGGTACGCTCGAAGCCGTGTTGTCTCCCGAGATGGTCAGGAAGGTCTATGGTGTTGAAGCGAAGATCTTTGTGGAAGATGGTATTTTTCAGATAGTACCGATCAAACCATTAACCAGGAAAACCGCAGGTGATATATTCTGAAGAATGTGTCCCTCAATCGCCATTGGGGCAAACAAGATCAACGGGCCTTAACAATCACCCAATTTGTGGCGTATACACTTGAGAAGCCTAGCCTTTTTATCCTTAGCGCAGGCTGATGTCCCCTTTATCCCTTTCAAAGGCAATTCAAGATATCAGGTGGTTATTTTCGCAGGATTCCTTACCAAGTAATCTCTCGCATCCACGATGTGTAAATTCTGCTGCGGACAGGCTTCCACGCAGTCGCCGCAGCCAATGCAAGTAATAGCGTTGGTATATCCTTTCGTGAGGATGTCGCCCCGCAGCGGCACGGCTGTCGGGCAGCTGCCTTCGCATTCCCTTGTGGCGCAGCGCGTGGGTATGCATCCCGGTGAGGCCGGCCCGGCGGGCGATATTGGTGATCTTCATGCCGATGGATTCGGCCGTGAGACCGAAGATGGGCTGGTCGGGTGGCATGCCGCGGGTGAAGTTCGCAAGCTTCTTTTCCAACGATGAGAGCAATGGCACGACCCGGTCCTTCTCGCCCTTGCCCTTCCGGACCAGGACCTTCCCGTCCTTGATGTCCCGCGGGCAGAGCTTCGCCGCCTCGGCGCGGCGCACACCGGTCCGCCACAGGGTCTCGATGAGCAGCTGGTCCCGCTCGGCGATTTTCTTGTGGGTCCGCTTGTCCCCGGCGGCCTGCAATAATTTGTGAACGTCATCAGTTTCGATGTAGGGCGGGATGTCCCGAGAGACTTTGACCTTGAGGTCTTCAAGCGGCAGCCCGTACCACTTCATGAAGCCCTTGACGGTGAGAGTGTACCAGGCTCGGGTGCCCGTGGAAAGGTCGGTGAAGCGGGTCAGGAAACCCTTGGCCCCTTCCGGGCTCGGTCGGGCCTCGCCAAGGTACTGGCGGAAATCGTCGAGCAGCTTGCGGGCGGTGCGCAGGTTTTTCCGGTTGTTCAGGTGGAGAACGAGCTCGTCGTCATAGAGACGGAAAAGATCCTCGTTCGGTTTGTCCCGGAGCGCCATGCGCCGCCTCCCTTCCTGCCCGAGCAGCTGCTCGAGCAGACCGCGGATCAGGGCGAGTTCTGGGGTGGGTGCTTCTTCTTTGGGGGGAGCCGGACAGTCCCTGGTGGGC
>CAZOMF010000091.1:0-9064 GCA_964580635.1 uncultured Dehalococcoidaceae bacterium | reverse complement strand
ACGCGGCTCGCCCCGGAGAGATCGAAACTGGCGTTTTCAAGCGTATCGGTCGCGACGTCCGCCCGACTCGCGCCGGAGAGCTTCAGTTCGAGCGATTTCGCCCCGACGAACACCCCCACCGTCGCCCGCGAGGCGCCGGACAGGGAAAGCTCCTCGAGGGCGGGCATTTCGATGGTAGCCCGCTGGGTGGTATCGAGGTAGGTATTGCCGTTCTCCAGGCCGAGGTAGAGGGTATCGCCGCGCTTCTCCACGACGAGGTATTCGAAGACAGCCCGGTCCACGCTCACGTTGATGCTGAACCCGTCCGCGGGCTCCACGTCCACGATGAAGGCGTGCGAGATGTCCAGGCGGCTGAAGTCCGCGAAATCGAACTGCCAGTTCGTTATCTCGCCGGAATCGGTCACGACCGCACCGCGGTTGCAGGCCGCTAGGCCGGCCGCGACAACGAGGAGCGGAACGATCAGGAACAGGCGTAGCAGGTTTTTCATGATACGATCAGGTTACTCCCGCCTGGTCCGGCGCAGCTCGAAGATATTCTGGACCTCACAGTCCGGGCAGGAGAGACGCATGACGTCCGGGTCGTCCTGCCAGGAAAAGGCGCCGCCGGCGGCCATCATCATGGCCCATGGATAGACGGTGTACCAGGCGGAGCTGCACATGCCGCCCGGGGTCATGCCGTCGTATGTCCACGCTTGACCGATCTCGTGGCCGGCGTGGCAGGGCCGGTTGTTGGAGACAAGAGTAATCGTCACGGTATAGTTCTCGGGCATCGGCTGCCTCCCGTGAGGAGATTCGGCCCCATTATACCGGATGGCGGCTCAAAGCGCCATGCCCCGGACGTACGTACCCCCGGGGCACGAAAAGATCGTGGCAGAAGGGTGGGGTCAGGCTTCGGACGCCTTGCGCAACATGCCGAGCGAGACGACGATGAGGGCCACCCCGATGACGGCGGTGATGTAGCCGAGCGTCATGGTCAGCCGGGCGGTGCCGATGTTGCTGCGGGCCAGACCGAGCGAGGTGCGCTGCAGGGTCAGCCAGATGTAGTTGCTGCTCGGGTTGCCCTGCTGGATGGCGGCGCCTTCCTGCCCGGCCATCTGCTGCTGGGCGGACTTTACCGTGTCGTACTGGGCATCGAGGTTTTCGAGCGGGAGGGGAGCGATGGAATCGGCGACCTCCGTGCGCGCCGTACCGGAGTTGATGACGAAGATGACACCCATTACCAGACTTGCCAGGCCGAGAATGAGGACGATGATCGAGAGAGCTTTCATGCGGGCCAACCCTCCTCCATACCTAGAAGTACTAGGTACCTAATATTTCTAGGTATCATAGGGAAAAGAGGGCGTCCTGTCAAGAGGCGGTGTCTGCTTGAATGTGTCGCTACCCGATGTGGTCTGTCCCCATGAACGGTCGCAGTACCTCCGGCACTATTATGGAGCCGTCCGCTTGCTGGTAGTTCTCCATGATGCCGATCATGATGCGCGGCAGGGCCAGGCCGGAGCCGTTGAGGGTATGGACGTACTGTGGCCGGGCGTCCTTCTCCGGGCGGTAGCGGATATTGGCGCGGCGGGCCTGGAAGTCCGAGCAGTTGGAGCAGGAGGACACCTCGAGCCATTCCTGGCAGCCGGGGGCCCAGACGTCGATGTCGTAGGATTTCACCGCGGTAAAACCGAGGTCGCCGGTGCAGTGCTCGAGCACGCGGTAGGGCAGCCCGAGCCGCTGGCAGACGTCCTCGGCGTCCCGGGTGAGGGTCTCCAGCTCGGCGGCGGAGGTCTCCGGCGTTACGAACTTGTACATCTCCACCTTATCGAACTGGTGGCCGCGCTTGATGCCGCGGGTGTCCTTGCCGGCGGACATCTTCTCCCGGCGGTAGCAGGGCGTGTAGGCGCAGTAGCGGATGGGCAGGTCGTCGGCGCTCAGTAGCTCGTCGCGGTGGAGGTTGGTGAGTGGTATCTCCGCCGTGCCGATCATCCAGAGGTCGTCCTCGACGTCATGGTAGATGTTGTCTTCGAACTTGGGAAGCTGGGCGGAGCCGTACATGCACTCCTTCTTGACGAGGGAGGGAGGGTAGATCTCCGTATAGCCGTGCTCGCGGGTGTGGACGTCCAGCATAAAGGCGATGACGGCGCGCTGGAGCCGGGCGCCGAGTCCCTTTAAAACGTAGAAGCGGGAGCCGGATATTTTAACCCCACGGTCGAAATCGATGATATCGAGGGCGGGGCCGAGGTCCCAGTGAGGTTTCGGCTCGAAGCTCATGTCCGGGGACTTCCCCCACGTCCGCACCTGGACGTTCTCGGTATCGTTCCTGCCGACGGGGACATCGTCCTGGGGCAGGTTGGGCACCTGGAGGAGGAGATCGGTCAACCGGGCGTCGAGGGTGCGTACCTCTTCCTCGAGCTCCTGAATCTTGACGCGTAGTTCCCGGCCGCGCTGCTTGACGCGCTCGACGCGGGCGTCATCGTCCAGCGCGGCGATGTCCTTGGGATCATAGCAGACGTTGAGCAGCTCGATGGCCTGTTTCAGGTGCTTGGGGTTGGAAAAGATGTTGCGCTCCTGGCGCAGGTTGTCGAGCTCGCCGATGCGTTCCCGGCGGACTGTGTCGACGCCGAGAATTTCGTCAATGGGTGCTGAATCGTTGCGATCGGACACGGCCTGCCGTACCTTGTCGGGGTTCTCACGGATAAATCTGATATCGAGCATGGCCGCACCTCGTTGAAGAACGTTCCTCCATTATACTATGTCGGACAAAACAGCGGCTACGCCGCGTTGCACCATGGCGGCGAATGGGTATAATGAAGGAGAGTTACCTCGCCCGTGGACCGGAAAAAGCCGGAAAACCGGCGAGCAGAGAAAGAGAGCAAACGATGATTGACACAAGCATTTTCGACCTGACCGGCAAGGTGGCCCTCGTGACGGGCGGCAGCCGCGGCCTGGGACGGGCCATGGCCGAGGCGATGGCCGCCTTCGGCGCGGACGTAGCCATCGCGGCACGCGACCAGAGCAAGATTGACGAGACGCTGAAAATCCTGGCCGGCTACAAAGTCGAGACGCTCGGCATCTCCGCGGACATGACGAGGGAAGAAGATATCAGGCGAATGGTCGATACGACCGTGAAAACGTTCGGGCGTATCGATATCCTCTTCAACAACGCCGGCATCGCCCGGCCGCAGCGGCCCATCCATGAGGAGGTCGTCGCCGACTTCGACCTCGTCATGAGCACCAATCTCCGGGGGCCGTTCCTCGTACTGAAGTACGTCCTGCCGGTGATGATCAAGCAGAACAAGGGGAGTATCATCAACACGTCCTCGACGGCCGGGCTGCGGGCAGAGATCCCGGAGATCGCCCCGGTGGCCTACTCCGCCGCCAAGGCGGGCATCAACGTCATGACCCAGGTGGCAGCCATCGAGTACGCGAAGTACAACATACGGGTCAACTGCATCGCGCCGGGGATGCACCACAGCGAGATAGGCCACGATATTCCGGAACGCGCGGCGCCGGCCACGCCGGAACAGATGGTGGCGCAGCGGACGATGATGCAGCGGGCCAACGAGGATATCCCGATGGGGCGCATGGCCGAGGCCGATGAGATGGCCGGGCTGGCGGTCTGGCTGGCTTCTGACGCCTCGAGCTACATCACCGGGCAGGTCATCGTGGAGGATGGCGGCCGATCGTCCAAGCACTAGGTACCAGTACGACCGGATAATCAAGCGGCATCCCGGATGGGAGACCGCTGCCTTTTTAAAACCGGTCCCCGGCGAGCCAATGGCCGAACCTTACTTGGTGTTGGTTCCGCGTTCCTCGAGCCAGGCAGCGGTGCCGATCTCCCGGCGGCGCCGCAGGTCGCGCCGCCGTTGCGCCAGGGAGGCTTCGGCTTCCTCGTCCGTCATATTCGGATCACGCATGCTGAGGAAAATATCATGACAGGGAAAATCGCGGCACTCGCCGCAGTGCTCCAGGCTGCTGCGGTTGACCGCGCAGTTGTAGAGCGCGCAGTGCTCCATGCCGAACTGGGCCGCCCAGAACGGCTTGCCTTCGATATGGCCGCATCCGGCGCACGTCTCCGGGTAGAACTCGCAATCGGCGCAGTAGAGGCCGCAGGCAGCGGCCAGCTTGACATCTCCGGCCATAACAGACCTCCTAACCCTTCTCTTTCAGCTGCGGGAAGAGGATGACCTCGCGGATGGAGGTCTGATCGGTGAGGAGCATGACGAGGCGGTCTATCCCGACGCCGAGTCCGCCGGTGGGAGGCATACCGTACTCGAGGGCGGTCAGGTAGTCCTCGTCGATGGTCCACTGTTCCGGGTCGTCCCCGTGGCGGCCGCGCGCCTGCTCCACGAAGCGCTCCCGCTGCAGGACGGGGTCGTTCAGCTCGCTGTAGGCGTTGGCGAACTCGAGGCTGCCGCCCACGATGGCCTGGAACCGTTCCACGACACGCTCCTCGCCGGGCTTCGTCTTGGCGAGCGGGGACATGGAGACGGGATAGTCATACACGATGGTCGGCTGGATGCAGTTGGGGCGGACGTGGTTCTTCAGCATCTCGTCGACGAGCTTGGCCCAGTTGAGGTCGGGCGTCGCGTCCAGTCCCTTCGCCCTCATGCGCTCGCGGAGGCCGTCGGCAGTGGGGTAGCTGGCGTAGTCGATTCCGGTATACTTCTTGACGGCTTCCCGCAAAGTGATGCGCTCCCAGGGCGGCGCGAGGTCTATCTCGTGCCCGCCGTAGGTGATCTTGGTAGTGCCGAGCACCTCCCGGGCGACGTACGCGGTCATCTCCTCGGTCATTTTCATGACATCGCGGTAGTCCGCGTAGGCCTCATAGGTCTCGAGCATGGTGAACTCGGGCGAGTGGGTGGTGGAGATGCCCTCGTTACGGAAGGTATGGCCGAGCTCGTAAACCTTGTCGAAGCCCCCGACGACGAGCCGCTTGAGGTGAAGCTCCAGGGCGATGCGGAGGTAGAAATCACGATCAAGCGCGTTGTGGTGGGTGATGAACGGCGCGGCGAGCGCCCCACCGGCGTCCGGCGCGAGGATGGGGGTCTCCACCTCGAGGAAGCCGCGGTCGTTGAGGAAGCGGCGCACCGCGGCTACGATGCGGCTGCGGGTGAAGAAGAGCTTCTGGATGTCAGCATTGGCGATGAGGTCCACGTAGCGTTGGCGATAGCGGGTTTCGGTATCGCTGAGGCCGTGCCACTTCTCGGGGAGGGGCCGCAGGGACTTGGACAGCAGCGTAAAGTCCGCCACGGCGACGGTCGGCTCGCCGGTGCGGGTGCGGATAACGGCACCCTCCGCGCCGATGGTATCGCCGATGTCGAGGTCCTTGAACAGTTCGGTCTGGGCCTCGTTGAAGTCCACGTTGCGCATGAGGAGCTGGATGCGGCCGGCCCCGTCCCGGATATCGAGGAAGGAACTCTTGCCCATCTTGCGCATGGCGGTGATGCGGCCGGCCACGCGGAGCGGTGGTTCGCCCTGGACGGGCACGCGGTTGACGGCACGGTCCTCTGCGGCGGCGGCCTTCTCTTCCGTTTCAAGGAGGACGACGGCTTCGGTGGTAGTGCAGGTACGGTCGTAGTTATTCGGGTATGGCGCGACGCCGCGCTCGCGAAGGCGGGCGAGCGTATCACGCCGCTGCTGGTTGATATCGTCCAATCGTGATGGCATGGGAGGTCCGTTCTTTTCCTGTCTGCGCCCCGGTTTTTCGGGACGGATGCTCCATTATACGTGGAAAACGGTGGTACGGTAAAGCGAATTATGTCGCATTTTTAGCGGATCACAGGCTCGCGACGCAGTTGTCCGGGGACGTTCAATGGAGTATGATGGTACGAAATCAACACCCGTTCACCACCACAGGCGCGGTGCGGCCGTGCCGGGAGGAGGGTCCATGCCAGCATCACGCTACGGTCACCACATCAAACCGCTCGGGTTCAAGGGTACACGCGGTCGGCCGAAGAACTACTACGAGGCCAATAACACGGGCAGGGAGACCGCGAAGATCGCCCAACGCAACGGGCACGACCACCTGGAAGGTCTCGGCCTGAGCCTGGCCTTTGAGTACCACGACGGTATCGGCCACTGGTACGGCGAGGACAAGCCGCACACCCACCGCTACCCGGAGATACAATTCTTCGTCGGGCTCGATACGGCCGCCATCAATTACCTGGGGGCGGACGTGGAGTACTGCCTCGGCAACGACCTGGAAACGTACAAGTTCAGCGAGCCGACCGTCGTCGTCGTGCCCGAGGGTGTACCCCACGGGCCGGTGACGACCACCAGAATGTACAGTCCGCGCGGCTATGCCTGCTACCGGGTCGGTCTTACCGGCACCCCGGACAAGGCCCCGGCGGGGATGGCCAACGTCAAGGGGAAGACCCTGGGACGGCTGGTGAAGCCACTCAAACCAAACATACTCATCCAGCGGAAGAAGCTGCTGCGAACGCCCGGCGCAGCGCCGCCCGGCAAGGGGCCGGTGATGAGCCTCGGCCCCGGCAACGCCGATCACCTGGCCTGGTTCTACGGCAAGGACCTGGAGGGCCTGAGCGCCAACATGGACTGGGGCTTTTTCAGCAGTCCGGGGCTGTGGCACCGCGGCGTCGGTGCCCATGTCCATCCAGCCGGGGAGGTGCTCGTCTTCGTGGGGACGGACCCGTCCCGGCCCGGCAGCCTCGGCGCGGACATCGAGATAGACATCGGCAAGGAGCACGAGCGGCTCCACGTCACCGAGCCGTCCGTCGTCGTCATGCCGGGCGGCGTGCCCCACGGTCCCTTCGTCACCCACTGGGTGGACCGGCCGTTCGCCTTCTTTTCGGTCAACCTGGCCGGGGACCCGGGCATGACGTGGGTCGACTGATTACATCGCGGAGGACTTATAAAATGGCAAGCGGAAAGTACGCACACCTGCTGAAACCATTGAAGATAGCCGAGATGCCCGGCGCCGGGAACATGTTCCGGAACACCGGCAACGCGGACGTCAACCGCTGGCTCAACGGCCGGGACCACATGGAGGGCGTCAAGCTCAACTTCTCCTGGGGCTTTTACACGGGGCTGGGGGACTGGCACCCCGGCATGGACCCGCACGTCCACCCGTACCCGGAGTGCCTCGTCTTCGTCGGGCTCGACCCCCACCGGCCGGAGTACCTCGGCGCGAAGCTCCAGTACTGCCTCGGCAAGGAGCTGGAGATACACCCCTTCGACCAGCCTACCTGTATCGTCGCGCCGGGCGGGTTCTATCACTGCCCCTCGGTGACGCTCGACGTAAGCAATCCCATCGGTTACAGTTTCTTTATCATCTCGCTCGGTCCGGACCCGACGAGCCGCTGGCTCGGCGACGGCCTGAGCGAGGAGCAACTGCAAGCACGGATGGGAGGCGCTGCCCGGAGCGATCGGCCTTCACCGATGAACTCCTCCTTCGGTAAGAAACGCGTCCACGTGGCCGAGGACACGGTGTCTCACGGCCGTCTCTACGACGACTATGTCGTGACGATGAAGCCCAACACGTTCAACGGGCACCGCGTGTCCAAAGAGCGGCAGGCCGTCTACGGCGAGATGGCGGGCGGTGACTGGAAGCCCGGCCCCGGCCTTAACCCTGACGCCATGTGGCTGTTCGGGCAGGACCTGCTCGGCATGAAGGTCAACTTCTGCTGGACCATCCACTCGCAGCCGGGGGCCTGGATGCGCGGGCCGGGCAGGGGCGCCCACGTCCATCCCTATGACGAGGTGCTCGTCCTGGCAGGGACGGAACCGGCAGACATCGATTACCTGGGCGCCGAGATACAGATGGACCTCGGGGCGGAGCACGAGCGGTACGTCATCGACAAGCCGACGGCGGTCGTCATCCCGGCGGGAACGCCGCACAACCCTATCGTGACGCGATGGGTGGACCACCCCTACGGCGTGCTCATGATGTCGCTCGGGGAGAGCCACGACACTAGGTACGTGGACTAGCTTTCCGGTCCGGCGGGTTTCTCCGGCGGGCGCGCGAACTGCGCCATCTGGTCGCGGAGGGTGTCCAGCCAGGTAGCTGACTTCACCTCGCGCTCCAGGTGGTAGCGGAGCAGCTGCATGAGCAGCCCTTCAATATCCCTCAGCAGGGCGGCTTCCAGTCGCACGCGTGACGCCGCGGCGTAGTCGTTCCCCTGGAGGTAGCGCAGGACCTTCTGCGCGTTGAGGGAGACCTCCTGTCCGAAGCCCTGGGCGCTCCGGCAGTCGGGGCAGAAGAGGCCGCCGGAGGGAGGGCTGAAGAAGTTGACCTCCGGCTCCAAAGGCTTGTGGCAGACGACGCACTCCCGGATCTGGGGCCGGTAGCCTGCCGTATCGAGCAGGTGGAGCTCGAAGTAGCGCAGGACGAAATCGGGGTCGTCGCCGTCGCTGAGACGGGAGAGAGTGGCGACGAGGAGATCGAAGAGGGAAGCGTTCTCCTGGTGCTCGGCGGCGAAGTGGTTGACGAGCTCCGCCACGTAGACGCCGCAGGCGGTGAGCCAGAGGTCGCTTTTGAGGGGGAGGAAGGCGTGGATGGTCTGGGCGCCGGTGATGGTATCGATGTTGCGGCCTTTGGCGAAGGACACCGTGCTGTGGGTGAGCAGCTCGAGGTGGCCGGCCATCTTGCTCGTGGTCTTGCGTAGGCTCTTGCCGAACCCCTGCGTCTTGCCGAGGGACGGGGTCATGAAGGTGAGGATGGTGTCCGCCTCGCCGAGCTTCGTTTTCTTGATGACGACGGCTTCTGTCTGGTAATTACGAGGTTCGGGCATGGTCAGGCCATTTCCGCCACGAAGATCATCTCGGGAGAATCGTCCCGGAACGGGGAGCGGTCGAAGTTACCATAAAGTTCCACGACCCGGAAACCGCACAGTGCCAGCAGGTGCTCCATCTCGTAGCGGTAAAAGTAGCGCATCGGGAAAGGCTGGACGAGCCGCTCGTGCCGGCCGTCCGGGTACGTAACGTCGTAGATGAGCTCGACGTCGTTATACTGCTCATGCCGGTGGTGGCCGGTGATGCGGCTGGCCCGGCTGACGGTACGACCATCCGGCAGGGCGGTCTCCGGCACGTCCACGTGGGCGGCGTCGAAGTCCGGAAAATC
>CAZOMF010000090.1:0-9079 GCA_964580635.1 uncultured Dehalococcoidaceae bacterium | reverse complement strand
GCGGCGGCTGGCGCGGTTCTGCATTGTCAGCTCCCTCGACGACGGCATGAACCTCGTCGCCAAGGAGTTCGCGGCCGCCCGCAGCGACGAGGATGGCGTGCTCCTTTTGAGCGAGTTCGCCGGCGCTGCCGCCGAGCTGCCGGAGGCGCTTGCCGTCAATCCCTACGATACCTCCGGCTTTGCCGCCGCTATCAGGCAGGCGCTGGAGATGCCGGAAGAAGAACGCCGGGACCGCATGCGCGCCATGCGGGAAACAGTGCGGGAGAACAACATCTACAAATGGGGAGCTGACATCGTAGCGCGGCTGCTGGAGCAGGCCGCCTGATGGACCACCTCTTCACCGCCTGGAGCAGGCTCGAACATGACTGCCGCACGGCAGACCGGGTCCTCGTCCTGGCGGACTACGACGGCACCCTGACGCCCATCGTCAGCCGCCCGGAGGAAGCCACCCTGTCCGAGGACATGCGGAACCGCCTCATTCTCCTCGCCAGCGTGCCCACAATAACCGTCGGCGTCATCAGCGGGCGGGAGCTCATGGACGTGGAGTCGCTGGTGGCCATCGGCGGTCTCTACTACGCCGGGAACCACGGCCTGGAGATGGACGGGCCCGGCTACAGCTACATAAACCCGGAGGCGGCGGACGCCAAGCCGCTCTTCCACGAGCTCGCAGAACGGCTCGGGGAGGCCTTCGAGGGGTTCGAAGGCATCTTTCTCCAGGACAAGGAACTGAGCCTCAGCGTCCACTACCGCCTCGCCGCTCCCGGGAAGGAAGCCGAGGTTGCGCGTATCGTCCGCGAATTGACCGGGCCGCTCGTCGCCGCCGGCAGGGTGCGTGTTTTCCAGGGGAAAAAAGTCTGGGAGGTCCGCCCGCCGGTGGACTGGAACAAGGGCAAGGCCGTTCTCGCCATCCGGGAAGAGGTGGCCCGGGAGTTCTCCGCCGAGAACCTGCTGACGCTCTTCCTGGGCGACGACACGACCGACGAGGACGCCTTCAAGGTGGTGGTCCCGCCGGACGGATGGAGCGTCTACGTGGGTACGCCGCCGCCGGCCTCCGCCGCGGGCTACTACCTGGAAAGCCCGGCGGAGGTGGCGGATCTGCTGGAACGGCTGGCCGGCCTGGCTTGAAAAACCGCTACCTGACGTAGCTGATGACGTCCATCTTGCGCGGGGGCGTCGGGGTGTCCGGCCTGGCCTTGTAGCCGAGCGACACAGAGATGACGTGGCGGTGGTTGTCCGGAATGCCGAGTTCCCTGGCGAGCGCCTTGCCCTTGTCGCCCTCGAGCGCGAAAGCCCCCATGCCGAGCATGATGGAACCGATGCCGAGCGATTCCGCCGCCAGGCACATGTTCTCCGCCGCGGCGCCGATATCGAGTTCCGGCCAGCCGGCGTCCTCGGCGATGGTGCAGATGACGACCACCGGGGCCTGGTAGTACACGTTGAAGTTGGGGTCATTGGCGCGGTCCTTGAACGGTGTGTTCGAGGCCGCCAGGTTCTCCCGGACCACGTCCATCATCTTCTTGAGCATGGCCGGGTTCTGGACCACGGTAAAGTGCCAGAGCTGCTGGTTACGGGCGGTCGGGGCGTAGACCGCCGCCTCGACGATGGTCCTGACGTCCTCGTCCTGGAGGGCGTCCGGTTTGTAGCCGCGATGGCTGCGGCGGTTCATGATAGCGGTGAGGGTCTCGTTCATGAGGGCAAAGTGTCCTTTCTTTTCTTCACGGAGCAGTGAGCTTCAAGCCCGGAAGCGGATGGGCTTGCGTTTGGCCCGCACCGTCTCGCCGCTCTTCAGTTCGGCGGCCGGCAGGTCCCCTTCCATGACGTTATCGAAGACGATGCAGTTACGGCCCACGGTGTAGCCGGACGGGATGACGGTATGTTTGCCGATGAGCGTCAGGCCGCAGTTTAAAATAGCCGGGTGCGCCTTGTTGACGCGGTAATCGTCCCCGGCGCCGACGTGACTGTCCGGCTCGACGATGATCTGCTTGTCCAGAATGGCGTGGTCGATGACGCAGTTGCGCCCGATGTGCGTGTTGTTCATGACGATGGAGTCCTTGACGAAGGCCCCCTCGCCCACATGCACTCCCGGGGAGATGATGGAGCGCTCGATGCGTCCCTCTATCTTGCAGCCGTGGGAGAGCAGCGTGTTGGTCACCGTGGCGTTATCGCCGATCTTGGTGGGAGGGCCTTCCACCTCCTTGGTGTAGATGGGCCAGTCGTCGTCCGCCAGGAAGGACTGGGACATGGCCAGTACCTCCATGTTGGACTGCCAGTAACTGTCCACGGTGCCGATGTCCCGCCAGTAGCCGTCGAACTGGTAGGCAAACATCCTGCCCTCGGCCACCATCTTGGGGAACACGTTCCGCCCGAAGTCATGACCGCTGCGGTTTTCCAGGCTCTGGCGCAGCGCGCCCAAATTAAAGATGTAGACGCCCATGGAGACGAGGTTGCTCTGCGGGTTCTTAACCTTCTCCTGGAACCGCACGATACGGCCGTCATCGTCCGCCACCACCGTGCCGAAACGGTGGAGGTCCGTCTGGGGCATGCGGGTGACAGCCAGCGTGACGTCGGCGCCGCGCTCCCGGTGGTATTCCAGCATCCCGGCGTAGTCCATCTTGTAGACGTGGTCGCCGCTGAGGATGAGCACCTCGTCGATGTCCTCGCTCTCGATGCGGTCGAGGTTCTGGAACACGGCGTCGCCGGTGCCCTTGTACCAGTCGCGGCCTTCTTCCCGGGCGAGGTAGGGCTGGAGGAGCCGGATATTGCGGTCCGGCGGCACCAGGCCCCACGGCGCCCCGATGCCGATGTGCTCGGTGAGGGACATGGGTTGGTACTGGGTCAGCACGATGAGGTTGTAGACGCCGGAGTTGACGCAGTTACTCAGGGTGAAATCGATAATGCGGTATTTCCCCGCGAAAGGCACCGCGGGTTTGGCGCGTTCCTGCGAGAGAACGCTCAGGCGTTCTCCCATTCCCCCGGCGAGTATGATGGATAGTAACCGGTGCACGGTTCGCTCCTCCGGTTCGCCCACAGTCGACGAAAGCGACCGTTCAGGTCAATGGTATAATCTAAACGTGACCCTGTCAACCGGCGGGAAAGGCTTTTTCGGGTTTCTTCCGCCGGGGGCTTTGCGGTATAATCGGAGCGTAACCAGCCAAGGATGGTGGCAGGATGTCCCTGAAAGCATTTTTCACCAACATGTCCGCGCCCATGCCGCTCCACCGTAAGCTGTACCTCGTGTTTCGCAACAACTGGATCAAGATCAGCAAGCACCAGAGCTGCTGCGGCCACACCGGCGAGCCGGGCTGCTGACAGACGGCGGCGGACCCCGGTCAGGGGAATGGCACGGAACACCACCATCATACGCACTGACGCCAGGCGGGAAGGAACGCGATGCGCTATTTTGCCTACGGCAGCAATCTTTCCAGAGCGCAGATGAAAGAACGATGCCCGGGCAGCAAGCCGCTGTTCCCGGCTACCCTCCCCAACTACAAGCTCGTCATTACCGGCTGGTCGCGCAAGTGGATGGGCGGCACCGCGACCGTCCAGCGCTCCAACGGGGACAAGGTCCGCGGCGGCGTCTACGAGGTATCGGAACCGGACCTGCGCAAGCTGGACCGTTACGAGACCGGCTACGCCCGCCAGAACGTGACTGTGTTCGACGAAGACAGCGAGGCCCACGAAGTCGTCACCTTCATCAAGACCGGCCAGGTGGAAGTCTCCAAACCATCCGCATTCTACGGAGAGGTCATCCGGCGGGGCTACAAAGATTGGGGTATCGTCTAGGCCGTTCCAAGGCGGTCCGGTCCGGTTTTGTGATACGTTTTTGCGACATTTTCCGATTGTCAATACCTCCCTTTTGATGTACCATAAATAGGTACCCCCGGATACAGAAGGAGCTGGCTGATGACCCCTGAGAATTTCGACGTAAAAGACCTTGCGCTGGCCGGCGCGGGCCGCGAGCGTATCGACTGGGCCTACCGGGAGATGCCGGTGCTCAAGCTCATCCGGGCGCGCTTCGAGAAGGAAAAACCCCTCAAGGGCGTACGCATCTCCGGTTGTCTCCACATCACCACGGAGACGGCTAACCTCGGGCTGACGCTCCAGGCCGGTGGCGCCGATCTCGTTCTCTGCGCCTCCAACCCGCTCTCCACCCAGGATGACGTCGCCGCGGCGCTCGTCGAGTACGGCATCCCCACCAACGCCATCAAGGGCGAGGACGACGCCACCTACTACAAGCACATCATGACCGCCCTCGACAACAAGCCCCAGGTCACCATCGACGACGGGGCGGACCTCGTGTCCACCGTTCATACCAAGCGGACGGACCTCATCCCGAACGTCCTCGGCGGCGCCGAGGAGACCACCACCGGCGTCATCCGCCTGCGGGCCATGGCGGCCAAGGGCGATCTGCGGTACCCCATGATCGCCGTCAACGACGCGGATACCAAGCACCTCTTCGACAACCGCTACGGCACCGGTCAGAGCACCATCGACGGCATCACCCGGGCCACCAACGTCCTCTTCGCCGGTAAGAAGGTGGTCGTCTGCGGCTACGGCTGGACCGGCCGCGGCGTGTCCCTGCGGGCCCGCGGCATGGGCGCTCACGTCATCGTCATCGAGACCATCCCGGTTCGCGCCCTCGAAGCTGTCATGGAAGGCTACACCGTCATGCCGCTGATGGAAGCCGCGAAAATAGGGGACATTTTCATCACCGTCACCGGCGACAAGAACGTCATCGACAAGCACCACTTCAAGGTGATGAAGGACGGCGCCATCATGGCCAACAGCGGCCATTTCAACTCGGAGATCAACATCCCCGCGCTGGATGCAATGTCCACCGGCAAGCGCCGGTTCCGTGACTACGTCGACGAGTACACCCTCAAGGACGGCCGGCGTCTCTTCCTGCTCGGCGAGGGCCGGCTCATCAACCTGGCCGCCGCGGAAGGCCATCCCGCCAGCGTCATGGACATGAGCTTCGCCGACCAGTCCCTCGTGGCGGAGTATATCGTGAAGAACCAGGGCAAGCTGGACATCAAGGTCCACGACGTGCCCGAGGAGATAGACACCGAGGTCGCCCGTCTCAAGCTCCAGGCCATGGGCGTGCAGATAGACACGCTGACACCCGAGCAGCAGAAGTACCTGGCCAGCTGGGAAGAGGGAACCTAGTCCCCGATACTAATGGAGGAACCATGTCCAACAGTTTCAACAAGGCGGAAAAGTACGTTCTGACGTCCGAGTCCGTGACGGAAGGCCATCCCGACAAGCTCTGTGATCAGATATCGGACGCCATCCTGGACGATATCATGTCCAAGGACCCGTACGGGCGCGTCGCCTGCGAGGTGGCCACCACCACCGGGCTCGTCATCGTGATGGGGGAGATCACCACGGCCAGCTACGTGGACGTCCCGAAGATCGTCCGCGGCGTCGTCGAGGACATCGGCTACACCAAGCCGGAGTACGGGTTCGATTCGCAGGCCGTCGGCGTCATGGTGTCCATCAAGGAGCAGTCCACCGACATCGACCAGGGCGTCTCCAAGTCCCTGGAGGTTCGGGAAAGCTCCGGGGTGAGCCACCTCGACGAGATAGGCGCCGGCGATCAGGGCATGATGGTCGGTTATGCCTGCAACGAGACGCCGGAGCTCATGCCGCTCACCATCTCGCTGGCCCAGCAGCTCTGCCGCAAGCTCGCCGCGGTGAGGAAGGACGGGACCCTTCCGTACCTCCGCCCGGACGGCAAGTCCCAGGTCACGGTGGAGTACGAGAAAGGCGTGCCCAAGCGGGTCGTCAACGTGGTCATCGGCGCGCAGCACGACGAGGACGTCACCCACGACCAGATAGAGAAGGATATCATCGCCAGGGTTATCAAGCCGGTCGTCCCGGCCAAGTTCATCGATAAGGACACGAAGTACTACGTGAACGGCACCGGCCGTTTCGTCATCGGCGGACCGGTCTCGGACACCGGCTTCACCGGGCGCAAGATCATCGTGGATACCTACGGCGGCATCGCCCGGCACGGCGGCGGCGCTTTCTCCGGCAAGGACTGCACCAAGGTGGACCGCTCCGCCTCCTACATGGCCCGCTACATTGCCAAAAACATCGTCGCGGCGGGACTGGCGGACCGGCTGGAGATCCAGGTGGCCTACGTCATCGGACGGGCCCACCCGCTCTCGGTGTCCGTGGAGGCCTTCGGGACGGAGAAGGTGGATATCGGCGTCATCGACAACCTTATCAACAAGCACTTCGACCTGCGCCCCGGCGCCATCATCCAGGACTTCGACCTGCGCCGGCCCATCTACCGGCAGACGTCCGCCTACGGCCACTTCGGGCGCACGGACCTCGACCTGCCGTGGGAGAAGACGGACAAGGCGGAGCTGCTCAGGGAAGAAGCACTCGGGAAATAGGTAAAACGATGGCCTGTTATCTGGTCAAATCGAACCCGAATAACTGGCGTATTTTCGACTATCTGCGGGATCTGGGTAATGGAGAACCCGAATCATGGACGGTCAGTCCCGGCGTGAAAGCCGGTGACATATTGTTCATGGGAGCCTCAGGTGAAAAAGCGGCCATCATAGCCACTGGTGTAGCCGCATCTTCACCCGCGTATGATACCCCCGAGCGGGACTATTTCGTTGATCACCGTCACATCAAGCAGAAGCCCATGTGTAAGGTGAACAGTTTCCGAAATCTGATAACCAACCCCGTCACCGAGGCCGAACTTAAAAAGGTGCCGGAGCTGACACGGGTCGCCCAATGGCTTCATATTCAGGGTGGTTATACGGTACTGTCGGATGACGAATTCCAGGCCCTCGAGCGGCTCACAGCGGAGAGATGATGGCTGAAAACAAGCAAATCCCTATCAAGTTCGGCACGGACGGCTGGCGGGCCGTCATCGCGGAGACATTCACCTTCCAGAACGTCCGCTACTGCGCCTACGGCGTGGCGGCCTACCTTAAAGAGGCGGGCCTCGCGGAACGGGGCCTCGTCATCGGCTATGATACGCGGTTTGCCTCGGAGCACTTCGCGGCGGCTGCCGCCGAAGTCGTCGCGGCGCACGGCATCAAGGTCTACCTCTCGCCGGACCCGGCCCCCACGCCGGTCGTCAGCTACGGCGTCACCGCTCACAAGGCCGGCGGCGGCATCATCATCACGGCCAGCCATAACCCCGGCGAGTACAACGGCTTCAAGTTCAAGGACGAGCACGGTTCCTCCGCCCCGGACGAGATTACGGCGCGCATCGTCGCCCACCTGGAGACCGCCTGGAAAGCCAGTACGGTGGACCGCCTGCCACTCGCCGAGGCGAAGGATAAAGGGCTCGTCGTCATGACGGACCTCAAGCCGGTCTACATGGAGCAGATAGGGAAGCTGGTAGACCTGCCGCGGCTGCGGAACGCCGGGCTGGACATCGTCATCGATCCTATGTACGGCGCCGGTCACGGCTACCTGGCCGGGGCGCTCGCGGGCGGTACGACGACCTGCCACGAGATACACGGCGAGCGCAACCCCCTCTTTCCCGGCCTCCACCCGGAGCCCATCATGCCGCACCTCGCCGGACTGGCGGAGGCAGTTAAAGAACACAAGGCCGCCGTCGGCCTGGCCACGGACGGGGACGCCGACCGCAATGGGCTGATGGATGAGAACGGCGAGTTCGTCAACCAGCTCCAGGTCTACGCGCTGCTGGCCCTCTATCTGCTGGAGGTCCGCGGTGAGCGCGGACCGCTCGTCAAGACGCTCACCACCACGAGCATGGCCTACAAGCTCGGGGAGCTGTATAACGTGCCCGTCTACGAAACGGCGGTCGGCTTCAAGTACGTCGCCCCGGTCATGGTGAAGGAGAACGCCATCATGGGCGGGGAGGAGAGCGGCGGCTACGGCTACCGCGGTCACGTCATCGAGCGGGACGGCATCCTCTCCAACCTTTATTTCCTCGATTTCATGGTCCGCACCGGCAAGACGCCCTCGGAGCTCATCGATTACCTTTACAGCAAGGTCGGGCCACACCACTACAAACGGGTAGACATAACGTTCCCCGAGGAGCAGCGGGCGGCCATCATCGCGCGGGTGAAGAACGCGCCGTCCGTCATTGACGGCATCAAGGTGGCCCGCGTGGATACGACGGACGGGTTCCGCTTCGTCCTGGAAGATACCACCTGGCTGCTCGTCCGATTCTCCGGCACCGAGCCGCTGCTGCGCATCTACACGGAAACGGACTCGGTGGAGCGGGCGGACCGGATACTGAAAATCGGGCGAGAGATAGCCGGAGTATAACGGCAGGGAGGTGCCGCCATGGCAACCATCGATCTGGACGACCTTTCCGTCTATGGCAAACAGGACCCGGACGGCATGCTGGCGCGTATCAAGGAGCTGCCCACGCAGGTCTGGGAGGCCTGGGAACAGATGCGGGGCTTCCATCTGCCGGAAGACTATAAGGATATCGACAACGTCGTCATTCTCGGCATGGGGGGCTCCGCCATCGGCGGGGACCTGGTGCGGAGCCTCGTCGAGGGTGAGTCCCGGGTGCCGGTCATGGTCCACCGGGACTACGGCCTGCCGCATTTCGTCAACGAGCGCAGTCTCGTCATTGCGTCCAGCTACTCCGGCAACACGGAGGAGACGCTCTCCGGCTTCGAGACAGCCCTCCGCAGCGACGCGAAGAAGATAGCCCTCACCACCGGCGGCCGGGTCAAGGAGCTGGCCGAGGCCAACGGCGTGCCGGTCTTTACCATCGAGTACCGGGCGCAGCCGCGGGCGGCGCTCGGGTTCAGCTTCCTGCCCACGCTCGCGGTGCTGCAAAAGCTGGGGCTGCTCTGGGATAAGAACGAGGACGTCGACGAGACGGTCCGCGTGCTGAAGCTGTTCGTCGAGCGGCTGTCGGAAACGGTCCCGGCCGCGCAGAACCAGGCCAAGCAGCTCGCCCGGCGGCTGGCCGGTCGGCTGCCCGTCATCTACGGGGCGGGTTTCACCGCCGAGGTGGCCCACCGCTGGAAGACGCAGGTCAACGAGAACGCCAAGGCGTGGGCCTTTTACGAGGTCTTCCCGGAGCTCAACCACAACGCCACCGTCGGCTTCCCGATGCCGCCGG
>CAZOMF010000089.1:0-9152 GCA_964580635.1 uncultured Dehalococcoidaceae bacterium | reverse complement strand
GACGAAAGCTCCATGCTGGCCGGTTCGATGGGCATGCTGCCCTCGGCGAGCCTGGCTGGCGTGCCGGAGACCGGCAAGAGGATCTTCGGTCTCTACGAGCCCATCCACGGCAGCGCGCCGCGGCGGGCCAACCAGAACCTGGCCAACCCCATCGCCACCATCATGAGCGCGGCCATGCTGCTGCGCTACTCGCTGGCGCTGGACAAGGAAGCGGACGCCGTCGAGGCGGCGGTGGACAAGGCCCTGGCGAACGGCTACCGTACCTACGATATCGTGAGCGAAGGCACCACCAAGGTGGGAACCAGAGAAATGGGCGACGCAATCGCCCAGAGAGTGGGAGGCTAACCGTGAAATCCGTTGAGCTGTACGACACGACACTGCGTGACGGGGCCCAGAGCGAGGGCATCTCGTTCTCCGTGGTGGACAAGCTCAACATTACGCGGAAGCTCGACGAGCTGGGCATCGATTACATCGAGGGCGGCTGGCCGGGCTCCAACCCCAAGGACGCCGAGTTCTTCAATCGCGTGGCCGAGCTGAAGCTCAAGCACGCACGGATAGCGGTGTTCGGCAGCACGCGACGGCGCAGTGTCAAGGCGGAGGAGGATGAGTTCCTCACCTTGCTTACCGGCGGCAGCGCGAAGATCGCCGCCATCGTCGCCAAGAGCTCCGACCTCCACGTGAAGCACGTGCTCAGGACGACCCTCGACGAGAACCTGGCCATGATAGCGGACTCAGTGACGTACCTCCGAAGCAAGGGCATGGACGTGCTCATGGACGCGGAGCACTACTTCGACGGCTATAAATCGGACCCTGCCTACGCGGTGAAGACGCTCGAAGCCGCCGCCGGGGCCGGGGCCGCCTGCCTCGTCCTCTGCGATACCAACGGCGGCGCCCTGCCGGAGGAGATCTTCGAAGCGACCGAAATGGCGCTGAAGATTGGCGTGCCGATCAGCATCCACTGTCATAACGACGGCGGGCTGGCGCTCGCCAACACGCTGGCGGCGGTCAAGGCCGGGGCGGTCCAGGTGCAGGGCACCATCAACGGCTACGGCGAGCGCACCGGCAACGCCGACCTCTGCGCCATCATCCCGGCGCTCAAGCTCAAGATGGGCATCGACTGCGTGACAGACGAGCAGCTTACGCGGCTGACCGAGGTCTCCCGGGCCGTCTCCGAGATGGCCAACCTGCTGCCGGACCAGTACGCGCCGTACGTGGGGTCGAGCGCCTTCAGCCACAAGGCGGGCTACCACATGGACGGCGTCACCAAGTGGCCGGACGCCTACCAGCACATCGACCCGGCGGCGGTGGGCAACCAGCTGCGGACGGTCGTCTCCGACCAGAGCGGCAAGCGGAACATCGTCCACAAGGCGCAGGAGCTCGGCATCGACCTCTCGCAGGACCCCAAGGCGACGCAGGACCTGCTCAAGCACATCAAGCAGCTCGAGAGCCAGGGGTTCCAGTACGACAACGCCGAGGCGTCCTTCGAGCTGCTGCTCCACCGGACGCAGCCGGGCTACGAGAAACCGTTCGAGCTGGTGGACTTCATGTCGCTCGTGGAGAGCCGACGGCGGCCCTCGGTGCGGCGCAAGGACGACAACATGCTCTCCGAGGCGATGGTCAAGGTGCTCGTTAACGGGGAGGTTATCCACACGGCCGCCGAGGGAGACGGCCCGGTAAACGCGCTCGACCGGGCGCTCCGCAAGGCGCTACTCCAGTACTACCCGAGCCTGGAGCAGGTCACGCTGGTGGACTACAAGGTCCGCATCCTGGAGGAGAGCACGGGCACCGAGAGCCAGGTACGGGTTATTATCGAGTCCTCCGACGGCAACGTGTCATGGCGTACCGTGGGGGCGTCCACCAACCTGATCGAGGCGAGCTGGCTGGCCCTCGCGGACAGCCTGGAGTACTGGCTGCTCAAGAACGGGAAGTAGCCGCGGGTGATTGGTTCACCCTAACCCGGCCTTCTGCTATCAAGGGAGGAGTGAAAACCCTCTCAATCTCCCCTTCGGCAGGCTCAGGGCAGGCTCTTTATGAAAGGGAGACGATAGTCCGGCGAGGCGGTCAGCCATCAATCCGGGGGGGCCGGGGACTTGGATTGCCACGTCGTCCCCGACGGCTGATTCCTCGCAATGACAAGTGGTCGGCTGCACGGCGGTTTTCCCTTTGTTGTATAATAAACGTGTAGCTAATCTGTGATTACCGACCTTTCGGAGGAACCTGTCATGACGGAGATAAAGAGCGCGGCCGAGATAGCCGCGGAGAAACTGGCGGCCATCGGCGAGCCCACGCCGGAAGAACGCCTCAAGTGGAAGTACGGCCCGCTCGGCGAACAGCTGGCGGCCCGCTACCTGAAAAACCACCTCGATCTCAACGCCGAACTCCAGAAGATAGACGAAAAGGGCCGGGACCTGGTGACGGCGGGCGTGAACGAGATCCTGCTCCGCAACATCGCATTGCCCCGCAACGAGGTTATCGGCAAGACGAACCGGAAAGCAATGGAGGGGCTCAAGGTCCTGAAAACGGACAAGGCGGCCGTCGAGGCGGTGTTCGCCAAGATACAGCACGTCCTCGACCACTACGTCAACGAGGGCGAGAAACAGCGCAAGCAAGCCTACGAGCAACTCAAGGTGGAGATGGAGCAGCGGTTCCAGCAGGCGCTGCGCGCCCAGACGGGAGTGAGCAGCGCGGCGCGAATGAAGATAGACGTGGAGGCGCAGCCGCAGTTCCAGGACGAGTGGCAGCGGCTCCAGGGGCAGCTCGAAGCCCAGTATATCAACCTGCTGGACGATTACAAACAGGAACTGGCCGCCATCCGGTAGACCGCCATGGACCACGACGAGAACCGCATCGAAGAGGCGGCGCGGAACACGGAAGTCCTCCGTCACCCGCGCCAGCACCTCAACACCTTCGGCATCACCAACATCTACTACTACCTGGTAACCGAGCCCAGCTACGGTGAGCTTTCCGGCGACGCCGGCGAGACGGTCGTCCGGGAGGGACGGGTGGTGGCGGAGCGGCCGAAGATCGTCACACCGTACTACCTCAACAATCTGGAAGGCTTCTCCGGAGATGCGCGGAAGTACTTGGACCACCTCATCAAACTCTACGGACCGCAGTCGCCGGGGCTGTTTTACTCCTACCGCAACGAGCCGAAGAACCTCAACATCATGTCCGATGCCTGGCCGGCGGTGGTGGACAAGCTCAACGCGGAGATAGACCGCAAGGAGGACCCGCTATCCTCCATCATCAAGGGCGAGGACGCCCTGTGGGACGTGTCACTGCTCAAGTTCATCTACGAGATAACGGCGCGGTCCGTGCCCGGCAACCTGGCGCAGCTCAAGGAGCGGGGGCTGCTCGGGCGGGGGACCGGCGGCGTGCCGGAGGGGGCGCGGCGGCAGGTGGAGGAGATGTTCCAGCAGGTACGGGACGGCGACCTGCGTCTCTGGGAGCTGGAGCGGGAGCTCAACCGCTGGGGACTCTTCGAAGAGTACGAGGACCGGTTCTTCACGCTCGTCCGCGGTTTGAAGTAGCGGGATGATAGAGAACAGTATCGTCATACGTCCGCCGAGCGAGGCCCGGAGCTTCCTGCTGCCGGTGACGGAGGGGTGCTCCCACAACCGCTGCACCTTCTGCGGCACCTTCACCGATTTCAGGTTCCACCCGTACCCCATAGAAGACATCACCGGCTATATCGACGCGGCAGCGGAACGGTACGGGAACGGCGTGCGGCGGGTCTTTCTGGAGAACGGCGACGCCCTCATGGCGCCGCAGGACGTCCTGAGCGCCACGCTACGGCACCTCACGGCCCGGTTCCCTCATCTGCAGCGGATAGGAACGTACGCCACCCCGAAATCGGCGCTGGTGAAATCGCCGGAAGAACTGGAAGAGCTGAAGGAACTCGGGCTGAAGATCGCCTACCTGGGAGTGGAGAGCGGCGACGCCGAGGTGCTGGAACGGGTCTGCAAGGGGGCCACGCGAGAAGAGATCATCGAAGCCGGGCGGAAGCTGAAAGAGGCCGGCATCACCGTCTCGGCGACGGTCATTCTGGGGCTCGGCGGGACGGAGCATTCCGAGCGGCACGCCGTCGCCACCGGAAAAATCCTGACCGAGATAGACCCGGAGTTCGCCGGGGCGCTGACGCTGATGCTCGTGCCGGGGACGCCGCTCCACAAGGACCGGCAGGAAGGACGGTTCCACCTCATCTCGCCGCGGCAGTCGCTCGTGGAGCTGAAGCTCATCATCGAGAATGCCGATTTCACCAACTGCTTCTTCACCTCCAACCACGCCTCCAACTACCTGCCGGTCAAGGTGCGGCTGCCGCAGGGCAAGGACGGGATAATCCGGCTCATAGATGGTATACTGGCGGGAGACGACGATTCCATGCTCCGTCCGGAAGGGCTCCGCGGACTGTAACGCATTACCGGCGAGGAGAACGCGCCCATGAAGGTGACCACCATCGAAGCCAGGGACCTCTGCGAGGCCTGGTTCCTGTGCCTTTGCAAGACGCTGGAAGAGGGGCACGACTACGTCATCGAGCGAGGGAGCTACGCCGGCCAGCAGCGCAAGGAGACGGGCCTGATGGTGGTGCGGGTGGAGTATCCCGGCACGCGGCCGCTCATCCCGGACGTACCGCAGGGCGTGCCCGCCCCGAGCACCATGGAATACGTGGAGAGCTACCTGCCGTACCTGATGACGGCCCACCGCAAGGAGGGCGAGCAGTACACCTACGGGCAGTACCTCGAGCCGCAGATAGCGGAAGTCATCAAGATGTACCGGGAGGAAGGGTTCAATACCAACCAGGCCTTCATGGCGGTGGGGGACGAGCGGTCCATCTACCTCTCCGACCCGCCCTGCCTGCGGATGATCGATACGCGAGTGCTGGAGGGGAAGCTCTCCTTCGTGTGCTATTTCCGGTCGTGGGACCTGTGGGCGGGTTTCCCGTCAAATCTAGCCGCCATCCAGCTGCTCAAGGAGTACATGGCGAGCGAGATAGGGGCGGAAGACGGCGACCTGCTGGCCGTCAGCAAGGGCCTCCACCTGTACGAATACAGCTGGGACCTGGCCCGGGCGGTGGTCCGGGCGTGAGCATGGACGCCATCGACGAAGTTGCCGGAATACTGGCCAGCGCCGAGCGGCTGGTCGTGTTCACCGGGGCCGGCTTCAGCACGGAGTCCGGCGTGCCGGACTTCCGCAGTCCCGGCGGCGTTTGGGACGTCTTCGACCCCGGCAAGCTCAACCTGCCCAACTTCCTCCGTGACGAAGACGTCCGGCGCGACTACTGGCGGATGCATCGCATGATGTGGGAGACCATCCGCGAGGCGAAGCCGAACGCCGGGCACGAGGCGGTGGCGGAGCTTCACCAGATGGGACGGCTCGACGCGGTGGTGACCCAGAACACCGACGGCCTCCACCAGGCGGCCGGGGTCCCGGCGGAGCGGGTCTTCGAGCTGCACGGCACCATGCAGTGGGTGGACTGTCTCGGCTGCGGCAAACGCTACCCCCGGGCGGCCGTCCACGAGATGATGCTGGCGGGCATGGACGTGCCGCGCTGCGAGGACTGTGGCGGGCTGCTCAAGCCGGCCACGGTGGCCTTCGGGCAATCATTGCCGGAGCGGGAACTGACGGAAGCGGCGGCACGGTCGGAGGCGTGCGACGTCTTCCTGGCGGCGGGTTCCTCGCTGCTCGTCTACCCGGCGGCGCAGCTGCCGCCGCTCGCCAAGCAGCACGGCGCCACGCTCATCATTCTGAACCTCACCGAAACACCGCACGACCGCTACGCGGACATCATTATCAGGGAAAAGACAGGTGCAACGCTCTCGCGGGTCATGGCACGGCTCAGGGACCGGAACTAAAACCCGGCTCGTCCTGGCGGCGGTGCTGCTCTTCACGCTCATCGGCTCGCTGTCCGGCTGCGTTTCGAGCGGACTGGACGCGCAGCTCAACCGCATCACCGCCGGGCAGCGGTTCGACCTGGTCCGGTGGGAGTTCGGCGAGATCGTCTCGGAGGTGGGGAACCTCTTCAACCGGTCGCCGGACCTGACCGGCCGCTCCGCCGAGGTGGAGGACTACTTCGCCGACGTGGACAACGCCACCATTCCCGCCGACAACGTGTCGGCCATCATCGAGGCGCAGGTACGGCAGGCCTACCACGAGGCCGGCATCGACAACCCGTTCGATAAATACATCAAGCCCCAGTTCGGTTTCCCGCCGGTAACCATCTACCTGCGCAAGCCGCCGCATCTCCTCGTCATCTCGCCGCGGGACCATATCGAGCGCATCAAGGACGTGCTGCTGCTGCCGGACATGCCGGTGGCGACCATGGAGAAGATCGAGGACGAGGTAACGCAGCTCGGGTACTCCGGGCTGGTCGTGGACCTGGGGGGCATCGCCACCTACCCGAGCTACGTGTCCAACCAGTACGGGCTGAAGTTTGCGCTGGAGACGTCCGCCCACGAGTGGCTGCACCAGTACCTGGCCTTCACGCCGCTCGGCTTCGACTACATGTTGGACCTGCTCGGCATCAAATCGAACCCGGACATCGCCGCCATCAACGAGACGGTGGCGAGCCTGGTGGGGGATGAGATAGGCACCAACATTTATAACACGTACTACGCGGTCAACCAGCCGGCGACCCCCGCGCCGCCGCCGTCCGGCCAGCCGGGGTTCGATTTCAACGCCGCCATGCGGGAGACGCGCCTCCACGTGGACGACCTGCTCGCCCAGGGCAAGGTGGACGAGGCCGAGGCCTATATGAACCAGCGGCGGGACTATATCAACGATAACGGCTACTACATCCGCAAGCTCAACCAGGCTTACTTCGCTTTCTACGGCACCTATGCGTCTTCGCCGACCTCGGTGGACCCGCTCGGGCAGGAGCTGCGGGACCTGCGCAGCCAGAGCGGTTCGCTCAGGACCTTCCTGGACACGGTGACCACTCTCACCACCCGGGACGAGGTAAAGGCCAGTCTCGGCCAGTAACGGACCGGAGAACCCCACCACCGGTTTATTCACGGAAATGTTATTTTCCCCGACGGAAAATTTATTCCCCGGTTACCATAGTGCCATCATAATAGTACCAAACTCCCGATAAGGAGCGGAGCGAATGAGCCTGTACCAGCGCCTGATGGCGAGCACCGAAGACAAGTTCGACCTGCTGGAAAAACTATGGGCGCGGATGAAGACCGATGACAAGGAGAACCAGATGGTCTCCCGCATCATGCAGACCGCGCAGATCGCCGTGAACGCGTCAGCGGCTTCGCTGCTGCTGCTCGACAACCGCAACCAGAAGCTCTACTTCAAGATAGCCAACGGGCCGGCGGGACCGGAGCTGAAACGGCTCCACATCAGCCGGCAGTCGGGCATCGCCGGGTGGATCGCCCGGAACGGCAAGCCGCTCCTCGTCAACGACGCGGAGAAGAACCGCAATTTCTACCGGCAGATAGACCAAGTCACCGGTTTCCAGACGAAGTCCATCATCGGGGCGCCGATCGTCATCGACGACAAGGTGGCCGGAGTCATCGAGGTGCTCAACAAGAACGACGGCAGTCTGTTCAGCCGGGCCGACCTGAGCGTCATGCTGGAGGTCGCCGGGACGATGGCCCTGGCGATAGAGGCGGCGCGGGCCAACACGGAGCTGCGGCAGTCGTTCCGCGGCGCGATGGCGGCGGTGGTCGCCCTGACGGACGCTCGGGAAATAGCCGGGCACAGCCATTCCCAGCGGGTGGCGGAGTTCGCCATGAAAGCCGCCGAGCAGCTGAACATGAGCAAGGAAGGGCGGCGGGAGCTGGAGTTCGCGGCGCTGCTGCACGATATCGGCAAGCTGACGATGCCGGACCGCATCCTCAACAAGGCGGAAAAGCTGACCGACCAGGAGTGGGAGCGTATCAAGCGGCACCCGGTCATCGGCTATAAAATGTTCTGCAACATCCCGCTGCTGCGGGGGACCGCCAAGCTCATCCTGCACCACCACGAGCGCTACGACGGCCGGGGATACCCGGAAGGCCTCCAGGGAGAGGATATACCGCTCGGCTCGCGGCTGCTGGCGGTGGCCGACGCCTACGACTACATGACGACCGGCCACGCCCACCGCGAGGCCCTCAGCAAGTCCCGGGCCTTCACCGAGCTGTTCCAAAACGCCCGCACCCAGTTCTGCCCGGTGGCGGTCAAGGCGCTGAGCGTGGCGCTCCAGAACCAGTCCCGCTCGTAGCCGCCGCCGTGCCATTCGTCACGGAAACGCCCCGCATGGTATCATTGAAGTGAACCTTTGGTGCATTTCATGATACCGGAACTCGTCAGCTATATCGTCCGGCGGGAGGGCAAAAAGTTCCGCCGCCTCACCCCGGACGTCGATCTAAGTCTCATCGCCGCGGACCGCATGGGCGTGCCGCGGGACGCCATCTCGCTCTACGTCCATATCCCGTTCTGCCGCTCGCTGTGCCCGTTCTGCTGCTTCAACCGGTACCTCTTCGAGGAAGGGGCAGCGCGGCGCTACTTCCAGGACCTGCGAAAGGAACTGGACTTCTACCTCGACCGGGGCTTTACGTTTTCGAGCGTCTACTTTGGCGGGGGCACGCCAACCATCCTCATGGACGAGCTCGGTGAGTTCGTCGCTCAACTGCGGGACGTGCTGCCGGTGAAGGAAATCTCCCTGGAGACGACGCCGCGGGAGCTGACCGACGCGACCATCGGCAAACTGCGGGAGGCGGGGGTCAACCGGCTCTCGGTGGGGGTCCAAAGCTTCGAGGAGCCGGTGCTCAAGACGATGGGGCGCATCAACGGCCCGGCCGACGAGGTCAAGAAGCGACTGCTGGCGGCGCAGGGCAAGTTCGAGACGGTCAACGTGGACTTCGTGTTCAATTTCCCGGCCCAGACCATCGAGCAGTTCGCCTCGGACGTGAAGGCCTTCAAGGACCTGGGCATGGACCAGGCGACCTTCTACCCGCTGATGGCGTCTCCGCACAAGAAGGACGCCATGGAGCGGAAGTTCAACCGGGTGGACAACTCGCGGGAGCGGCAGTTCTACGATATCATCCTCAAGGAGCTCTACCACGGCGGCTACACGGCCTCGACGGCGTGGTGCTACTCCAAGGGCGACCGCATGATCGACGAGTACATCATCGAGTACGACGACTACGTCGGCATCGGGGCCGGCT
>CAZOMF010000088.1:0-9209 GCA_964580635.1 uncultured Dehalococcoidaceae bacterium | reverse complement strand
CGGTCTCCTCGTCGAGGAGGTGGGTACCGGCCAGGTCCGCCCGCTCTTCCTGGAGAGCGATGAGCCCGCCGAGGCTGCCGGCGTGGATGACGTCGAAGGACAGTTCCGTGTCCCGGGTGCGTATGATATCGAGTAAAATACTCAGGGCCAGGTCGTGGCTTCCCACGATGCGGACGACACGGCCGCTCGCCTCGGGGGACGGCGGCTGCGCCAGCTCCTCGGCCTGCGTTCGTCGTTCTTCCCGCCACCGCTCCAGGCTCAGGTAGAAGGCCGCTTCCAGCTCTTCCGGACTGTAACCCTGGCTCAGCGAACGTACGACGTCCTCGTTCACCGTTTCCAGCAGCCGCTTCTGCCGCACCGCCTGGATGTCCGGCGTGCCGCCCCGCGGCGCGACCGTGGTGCCGCCCCCCCTCCGCGAGACGATGACCCGCTCCTGCTCCAGCTCCAGGTAGGCCCGGGCCACCGTGTTAGGGTTCACGTTCAGCGTCTGGGAAAGCGCCCGGATCGGCGGCAGCCGTTCCCCGGGCTTGACCTCGCCGGTCGCGATACACTCCCGGAGCTGGGCCGCTATCTGAAGGTAGAGGGGGGTCAGGGCGTGATAATCGAGCCGTATTTCCATCGTTCCGTTCGTCCGCGATAACTGGTTTAGTATACCAGAATAACCGGGGCCGGTAAATCCCGGCGGGGTCGTCGGGTCTACCACGTTGTGGTTCAGGTAGAAAACCCCGTAAAATTTTTACTTTCAAACCTATTGCTATTGCAAAAATCGAGGTATATAATAGGCGAAGTGGTTTTCAGCCTAGGTCAGATATACGTATGCCAGTACCGTATCTCGACTCGAACGAAATGGATGACCTTAGCACTAACCAACTACTTGTAGAAAGGAGGTTATCCGTTGAGTTTCGAGGACAAGACGCTCCAGTGCTCCGATTGCGGTTCCACCTTCACCTTTAGCGCATCGGAACAGGAATTCTTCCAGTCAAAGGGCTACACCAACGAACCCAAGCGTTGCCCGAACTGCCGGCAGGCCCGCAAGGCGGAACGGCTCGGCAGCGGCGGAGGCGGTTTCCGGACCCGTCAGATGTTCCCCGCGATCTGCGCGGAATGCGGGCGGGACACCGAGGTTCCGTTCGAGCCTCGCGAGGGACGCCCGGTTTATTGCAGCGATTGCTTCAACAAAATTCGGGCCAACCGCTAGGCGCTTTCACCTGGAAAAACAGCAGGCCGGCATATATGCCGGCCTGTTTGTTTCTATCAATACCTTCGGCTAGGTGCCGTAGAGGTAGAGCGGTTCGTCATCCGCGATGAGACGTGTTTGCTCCCCGATGGCCCGCCGGACGTACACCGGCAGCGCGAACATTCCCGTGTGGGTCACGCCGTCGTAGTGGCGCAACCCGGTCAGTCCGCGGGCCGCCAGGCGGGCGTCGATGTCCGCCGGCGTGATCTCGCGCGGGTCCTCCCCGCGGGAGGCCAGGCAGAAGCCCCACTCCCCGCCGAAACACGGCATGTAGGTGCTGAAGGCCGCTACCACCGGGAACGCCGTCTCCAGTGTTTTATGGACCGCCGTCAGGTTCAGCAGTTCCGTCGGTGAGGCGGAGCCGGCTTGCACGGAGATGCAGCCCTGCGGCGTCAGCCGGTCGTGCACGGTCTGGTAAAATTCACGGGTGAACAGCCGGTAGGCTGGGCCTTCTTCGATGGGGTCCGGCAGGTCTATGATAATAACGTCGTACCGCTCGTCCGTGCTCTCCAGGAACGCCCGCGCGTCCTCGTGGCGCACCTCTGCGCGCGGGTCGTCGAAGGCCCCGGCGCTTTCGTTCGGCAGGTACTCGAGACTCAGCGCCGTCACCTGCGCGTCGATGTCCACCATCACGGCCTTCTGCACGGATTTGTGGCGCAGGACGTCCCGCAGCGTCGCGCCCTCGCCGCCCCCGGCGATGAACACGTTCTTCGGGTCCGGGTGCGTCAGCATGGCCGGATGGACGAGCGTTTCATGGTAAATGAACTCGTCCGCCTCGCTGGACTGTATCTTGCCGTCGAGCACGAGACACAGCCCGAACGAGCTCGTCCGCACGACCTTCACGGACTGGTAGTCCGTCCGCCCGTCGTACAGCACCTCGTCCAGGTGGTACATCTGGATGAAGTCTTTATTTATTTTATCGTGGAGCCACGTATCGGATTCGGTGTCCATAAGTATGCCGCGTCAGACCGCGGCCACCAGTATCCCGCGCTGGACTTCCGTCAGGTTGGGATTCCGGCACCCAAGCGCTTCGATAAGCACGTCCGCCGCGATGCGCGGGTCGACGGTCGTCCCGCAGGTGAAGATGTCCGCGGCGGCGTAACCGTACTCCGGCCACGTGTGGACCGAAAGATGTGATTCCGCGATGACCACCACCCCGCTCACTCCCTGGGGGCTGAAGCGGTGGAACGAATCACCCATCACCATGGCCCCGCAGTCCACGGCTGCCTTCAGCATGGCCTCGCGGATGGCGCTCAGGTCGTTTAAAACCTCCGGGTCGCATTGGTGCAGTTCTATCAGCAGATGTCTACCTAGCGCATTCAATCACCTTCCCTCCTTGGAGGTTGTATTCCTTATCCGGCCCGGACCGGCCGGACACTCGTTGTCTGTTGGACCGCCATGGTTCCGCCCAAATAAAAATTCCCAAGGTAAAGTCTTGAAACCACCCCAGGAACTCTCCCCGGTGAAAGGTGCGTGGCGCGGGGAATACGGTCGACCGCGGATGACGGTTAGCTTGGTTGTCGGTGGGCTCCCTTCTCAGCCGGAGAGTACGGTGCCGGCTACACCAGCGTACTGATATCCAGGTTGTCTTTGACCAGTTCGGTCAGCCGGGGGAGCTTCTTTTCTTGGTTCATGCGGCCGGACAGCAGCATCTCATCGAGCGCTTCGGCGATGTCGCTTACCGGCGTCGCCGTACTGATGACCGGGATGCCCCGCAGCCGTGACCGCTCCAGCACGTTGTAGAGCGGCGGCTCCGCGCTCCCGCCGAGCACCAGGCAGGTGGACGGCGTATCGAGCGCCGCCAGTTGCATGTCCGGGCGGTCCTGCCGCACGATGGCCGCCTTGCGTTCCATGAGCTTGAAGTAGTCCACCCCGGAACCCACCACCATCGCGCCGAGCATGAAATTCTCCACCAGCCCGTCCGCCTTTTCGCTTTCGGTGATGATGGTACCGTTTACCCGCTCGGCCAGCTCCTGCGCGGAAACGGCCAGCAGTGACCGGCTTTCGGGGATGACCCCGAGCAGCCGCACGCCGGCATCGTTGCAGCGTGTCGCGGCGGTGCCCCTCACGTCTTCGATACGGCTCTTCGGCACCTTGTTGACGACCAGCCCGATCAGCGCGTCGCCGAAACCTTTGTAGGCGTCCGCGTAGTCCGGGGCGTCGTCCGCGTAGGTTTCCACGGCGATGACCCTGGCCTGCATCTCCCGGGCCGCCCCGTAGACCGTCTGGCTCTGCGCGTCGTCGGCCGTCGGACCGAGCGCAGCTTCCATCAGGACGACGTCGCGACCGTTGGTCTCTTCCGGGTTGTCGCTGAGCTGGAGCAGCCCCTTCATAAAGAGAAGGTCGCTGTCCTCGGCGTCGGCGTCGTTCGGCTTCAGGTAGCCAACCTTCTTACCGGCGTCCGTCAGATTTCGGGCCAGGCCCGCGCAGACTGACGTCTTGCCGGCGCCGGCTTCCACGGAGACAACGTACAGTACAGCCACGTGCAACTCCAGCTTCAAAATATACTCGGAATGAACCATTCCATTATATGCTTTTGAAACCGTTTCGTAAAGAGGCTATAATCAAGTGGAACGCGTCCACGGGCCAGCCGGCCCCGCGGGAGTCATCGTGATCACGGAAAAAGTGTCTATCGTCGTGCCTTCGTACAACGAGCGCGATAATGTCCGGCCGCTTATCACGCGCATCGCCGCAGCCCTCACCGGCTATGACTACGAGATCATCGTCGTCGATGACAACAGCCAGGACGGCACCATCGATATCGTTAATTCCCTCACCGGCGAGTTCCCCGTCCGCCTGCTCGTCCGCACAGAGGAGCGCGGCCTCTCCACCGCCGTCATACACGGCATCCGCCACGCCTCCGGCTCCATCATCGGCGTGATGGACGCGGACCTCCAGCACCCGCCGGAAAAGCTGCCGGATCTCATCGCCGCCATCGACGGCGGTGCGGACATGGTCTTCGGTAGCCGCTACGTGCCGGGCGGCGGCGTGCCCCACTGGAGCCTCCTCCGCCGGGTCATCTCGCGGGGGGCCTTGCTCATCGCCCACCTGCTGCTGCCGGCCGCCCGTTGCGTCAAGGACCCCATGTCCGGGTTCTTCATGTTCCGCCGGGACCGGGTGGACCCGGACGACCTCGATCCCATCGGCTACAAGATCGCCCTGGAGATACTCCTCATCGGCCGGTTCCAGAACGTGGTGGAGGTCCCCTTTATCTTCGAGGACCGCACCTCGGGCTCCAGCAAGCTCAAGGCGAGCACCCAGCTCGAATACCTGCGCCATGTTTTCAGTCTCGCGAAGCGTACTGGCGAGCTGACCTTTTTCCTCAAGTTCGTCACCGTCGGCCTGATCGGCACCGGCGTCAACATCGGCACCTACACGCTGCTGTCCCGGCTCACGGGCCTTAATGGGAGCCTGGACTGGGTGGCCGTCCTCATCGGCATCGAGGTCTCCATCCTCAACAATTTCCACCTGAACGATAATTTCACCTTCCGCCACCGCCGCACCGGCAAGAAGTATATCTTCCGGCTGCTCAAGTTCAATCTCATCGCCCTGTCCGGCGCCGGCGTCCAGACCGGCACCTTTCTGCTGCTCACCCGCGTCTTCGGCGTGTACGATATCCTCTCAGATTTCATCGGCATTGTCCTGGCCTTCCTCTGGAACTACTTCTTTAATCGAAGCTGGACGTGGAAGTGAAAGAGCGCGTCCTCAAGGTAGTCCATTGGGAGCACTTCTTCATGTGCGTGGTCGTCGCCATCACGCTGGCGATGCATTTTTCCACCGTTTCTCCGCCGGCGGATACCATCCTCGACGAGATCCACTACGTCAAGGACGCGCGGGTTATCATCACCGAGCACGAAACCGAGCGCCCGGAGCACCCGGACCTTGCCAAGCTTATCATCGTGGGAGGTATCGAGGCGTTCGGCGATAACGCCTGGGGCTGGCGCGTCTTCCCCATTCTCTTCGGCACCGCAGGCATTGTGATGTTCTACTTCCTCTGCCGCAAACTGGAGATGGGCCGTACCGGCTCCAACCTGGCCACCTTCCTGCTGGCCTTCGAGAACGCCTCTTATGTCCAGAACCACGTCGCCATGCTGGACGTGTTCTATGTGACGTTCATGATTGCCGCCTTCCTGCTCTACGTCAGCAAGCGTTACTTGTTGTCCGGGGTGGGCATCGGCCTGAGTGCCCTGTCCAAGCTAGACGGGGCTCTGGCGGCGCCGGTGGTCTTCGTCCATTGGCTGTTCAGCAAGCGGCAGAAACGCAGCCCGTGGTTCGGTCTGACCGCCCTATTCTCCATCATCACGTTCATGGAAGGGATGATCCTCTTTGCCTGGATCATCACCCGCCAGTTCAATGCCAGCATCGATCCCATCGCCCGCATCAGGGAAATGCTCCAGCTCACCGGCAGCCTTACCTTCGCCAACGTGACCCATCCCGCCCTTAGCCGGCCCTGGCAATGGCTTATCGGCTACAAGCCGATGGCCTACTACGTCGATCCCCACTACACCTCCGCCATCAGTTTCACCGTCTGGGCGCTGGCTATTCCGGCCTTCGTCTACATGGTCTGGAAGGCCATCCGCGGCAGCGAGGCCGGTCTCTTCGGCGCGGCCTGGTTCTTCGGTACCTACCTCATCTGGATACCGCTCGATATCATCACCAACCGGGCCACCTACCCCTACTACTTTTATCCCACCATCGGCTCGCTGTGCATCGGCATCGCGCTCGGACTGTCGGACCTCGTCGGGTTCTTTAAACGTCGGCGTACCGGCAAGCTCCGTTGGGTCGCCATCAGCTTTGTCATCCTCGTCATTGTCCTCCACCTGGTGTCGTTCTATATCCTCTCGCCGGTCTTCAACTACGATTACAACTGGTTCCTCAAGGTCCTTATCTGACACCCCATCCTCGCGTGAGTTAAGTCCTGTACAGGCCGCCGTGCCGGTGTTACAATGCCGGAATAGAGGGTAATTATGCGCGAGGCGGCCATCTACGAGAAGCTCCCGGGTTCCCGGGTCCAGTGCCATACCTGCCAGTGGCACTGCCGCATCAACCCGGACAAGCTCGGCGCCTGCGGCATGTACCGGAACCTGGACGGTACGCTCTATAACCTGAATTACGGACAGGTCTCCTCGCTGGCCGCGGACCCGATCGAGAAGAAACCTCTTTTCCACTTCTATCCCGGCAGCCTCTGCTTCTCGCTCGGCACCATCGGCTGCAACTTCCAGTGCCGCCACTGCCAGAACTGGGAGATCTCCACCGCCGACGGCGAAGCCCTCGCTAAAAGCTGCCGGTCCCTCACCCCGGAAGCCTCTATCAAACTCGCCGGCCAGTACGACTGCCGGGGCATGGCCTGGACGTACAACGAGCCCACCATCTGGTTCGAGCACACCTTGGAGTCCGCCCGATTGGCGAAGGAGGCCGGTCTCTACACCGCCTACGTCACCAACGGCTACGCTTCGCCCGCCGCCCTCGATGCCATCGGACCGTACCTGGACGCCTGGCGCGTGGACATCAAGGGCTTTTCCGACGAATTTTACAAGGACATCGCTGGCATACCCCGGTGGGACGAGATCCTGGAGGTCACCCTCCGCGCCCGGCATACTTGGAACATGCACGTGGAAGTGGTCACCAACATCATCCCCACCATGAACGACGATAACGAGCAGCTCGAGGGCATCGCCCGCTGGATGGTCTCGGAGCTCGGCGAGCTTACCCCCTGGCACGTCACCCGTTTCCAACCCCACCACAACCTGCGCCACCTGCCGCCCACGCCGGTCACCACCATCGATAAGGCCTGCGATATCGGCCGGACAGCCGGTCTCAAGTTCGTCTACGCCGGGAACGTCCCCGGCCACGAGAGCGAGTCCACCCGCTGCTACAATTGCGGCAGCCTCGTCGTGCGGCGGCTGGGCTACATCACCGAACTTGTTAACCTCAAGGGTTCGACCTGCGCAGTCTGCGGAGCGGAGCTCAATTTCCGCAATCCCGCCCCGCCGGAGGGATAAAAATGATACGTCAACCGTACGCCGCCGGGTCGTTCTATCCCGGCACCGAGTCGGAGCTGAAAAAAATGGTCGCCGGTCTCGTTGACCGGGACGCGGATAAAACCGATGCCATCGGGCTCCTCGTGCCGCACGCCGGCTACATCTACTCCGGCGCCGTGGCCGGCGCCGCCATCTCGCGGGTCCGCCTCACGGATACCGTCATCATCATCGGGCCGTCCCACAGCGGCCGGGGCAAGCCGTTCAGCGTTATGCCGGAGGGTACCTGGCACACTCCCCTCGGCGATGTGGAGGTGGATGCGGCCCTCGCCGCCGACCTCATCGAGAACTCCGGCCGCCTGGAGGCGGACACCGCCGCCCACCGCGAGGAGCACGCAGTGGAGATACAGCTCCCGTTCCTCCAGTACCTCAAGCCGGATGTGAAGATCGTCCCCATCATCCTCTCCCTCGCCCCGGCGGCCACCTACCGCGAGATCGGCCGGGATATCGCCCGCACGTTGAGCGAGTCGGGCCGCCAGGCCCTCGTGCTGGCCAGCGGTGACATGACCCACTACGAGCCGGACGCCACCGCCCGCGAGAAGGATTTCAAGGCCGTCGAGGCCATCGTCGCCCTCGACGACGAAGAGCTGGACCGCCGCTACCACGAGCTCCATATCACCATGTGCGCCTTCGGTCCGGCCATGGTCCTCATCAGCGTGGCCAAAGAGCTCGGCGCCGCCGCCGGGGAGCCGGTCAAGTACCAGACGAGCGGTGACGCCACCGGCGACCGGGATGCCGTGGTCGGCTACGCCGGCATCATCATTCCCAGGTCTCCCACCGACCCCCTTGTCAGCCTCGCCCGGGCCACCGTGGAGACATTGGTGAAAGAAGGCCGCCGCATCGACGCCCCGGAAGACCCCTCCCCGGAGCTCAAGGACCGGGCCGGCGTCTTCGTCTCCATCCACAAGAAGGACGGTTCGCTGCGCGGCTGCATCGGCACCTTCGAGCCCCAGCAGCCGGATATCGCCTGGGAGATCATCACCAACGCCGTCAGCTCCGCCACCCACGACCCCCGCTTCCACCCTGTGACGGAGAAAGAGCTCCCGGACCTGGAGTACAGCGTGGACGTCCTCACCAGCCCCGTCCCGGTGGACGACATGAGCACGCTCGACCCGAAGAAGTACGGCCTCATCGTGGAGGCCGGCTGGCGCCGCGGCCTGCTCCTGCCGGACCTCGACGGCGTGGACACCGTCGAGCAGCAGATTTCCATCTGCCGCCAGAAGGCCGGCATCCGCCCGGACGAGCCGATCAGCCTCTACAAGTTCGAGGTCGTCCGCCACAAAGAATAAGGAGTAACCTATGTCCCTGAAAGACCTCGTCAAATCCAACCGTTCCTGCCGCCGCTTCTATGAGAGCGAGCCGGTCTCCAAAGAGACCCTGCGGGAGCTGATCGACCTCGCCCGCCTCTCTCCCTCCGGCGCCAACCTCCAGTCCCTCAAGTATATTACCGTCACGGACGCAGCTGAGCGTGCCAGGGTCTTCGCCACGCTCGGTTGGGCCGGCTACCTGACCGATTGGCCCGGCCCCGCCGAGGGCGAACGCCCCGCCGCCTACATCGTCATATTGGCGGACACGGAGATCGCCAAGAACTGGTTCTGCGACCACGGCATCGCCGCCCAGACCATTTTCCTCGGCGCCCGGGAGAAGGGCCTCGGCGGCTGCATGCACGGCAGTATCAAGCAGCCGGAGCTGCGCGCCGCTTTGGATATCCCCGCCCGCTACGAGATCCTCCTCGTCCTCTCCATCGGTAAGCCGAAGGAGGAGGTCGTGTTGGAAGAGCTGCCCCCGGACGGCAGCATCAGGTACTGGCGGGATGACAGGGGCGTCCACCACGTGCCCAAGCGCCGCCTCGATGATATAATCCTCAGGTAGCAATCGTTTATCGCGGAGGAGGAAAACTCGAATGCTGGAGCTGTTTGGATCGGGACGTACTC
>CAZOMF010000087.1:0-9241 GCA_964580635.1 uncultured Dehalococcoidaceae bacterium | reverse complement strand
CCGTAGTCCACCATGCCGTTCATGGCGAGGGAGACCTCGCCGCCGGACAGCATCATGGCCTTGAAGCCCACCATTTCCACCGCCCGGGCGGAGGCGCAGTCGTAAACGCACGGCGCCACGATGGTGCTCGTGGCGTTCTTCAGCAGGTCGCGTAACAGGTATTTGGCCATTGTCTTCTCCTTTTTCTCCGCTCAGGCGGGATGGTCGCGGACGAGGGTGTCCTCGGCGGCGGCGAAGCGGTCCAGGTAGCCGCCCGGCGCGTGGCAGGCGGCGACGTCCTCCGGGTCCGGCACGACGGGTTCGCCGGCGGCGACGAGGTTGGCGGTGATCTCGCCGAAGGCGCACGGCTCGTCCCGGTGGCCGTGCCAGGCGACAATACCGGCGGCGGCCGCCCCGAGCGCCGCCCCGCCCCCGCTGACCGGGACGACCGGACGGTCCCAGAAGGCGGCCACCCGCCGCAGGATGCCCGGGCTGGCCGCGGCCCCGCCGGTGACGTAGAGCGGGCCGCCGTCCGGCTGCATGAAATTCTGCGCGTGACGGTAGACGGCCGCCAGCGAGGACTCGACGACGCCGGCGTAGTCCTCCGCCAGGCCGGCGCCGGTACCTTCGGCCCGCCACAGCTCGAAGCTCCCGGAGGCCGGGAACGACTCCGGCCGCGGCTGCCAGAGGACGAGATTGGCGCCCGGTTTCGTTTTCTGTAATGCCTGCTCGGCGGGAGCGTGGTCGTCCCGGGCCAGGTTGTAGCGGGCGCGGACCTCGTCCCAGACGAGGGCGCCGTTGGTGCGGCAGCCGAAAACGAAGGGCCGCCCGAGGCCGTCGTACATGGCCGAGGACGCCCCGCTCAGGTCGGTCACCGCGCCGTCCGTCGCCGCCATGACGACGAGGCTGCTGCCGAGACTGAGCAGGTCCCCCGCGACGAGCACCTTGGACTGGGGGTTGTCCCCGGAGCCGGCCGCCACCAGGCAGTCGGCCGCCAGGCCGTAGCGGTTCACGAAGTAGGCGCAGACGTTCCCCACCACGGCGTCCGGCCGGACGAGGTCGGTCAGTTTCTCCCGTAGGGCGTCGGCGCCGCCGGGCAGGCCGTCGGCCGCGGCGGCGAGCAGCGTCTCGTCCCACTCCTTTTTCCGGTAGTCCATCAGCGAGGTGCCGCAGGCGTTGGCGAAATCCGTCGCCACTCGCGCGTTGCCGGTGAGGACGCCGGTTAAAAAGCTGCTCAGGAGCTGGATGGTCCCGGTGTTCCGGTAAGCCCCGGGGTCGTGCCGGCCGACGCGCCGGATGACGGGGCCGGTAAAGCGGAGCGGCGCGTCCGAGCCGGTCAGCCGGACGAGGGCCTCCCGGCCGCCGGCGATAGCCCGGATGAAGGCGGCCTCGGCGGCGGTATCGGCGGTCATCCAGACGGGGGCGCGGTCGTAGGCGAAGCAGTCGCCGAGCAGGGCCGGCAGGTCGGACGTCTCGACGCCCCAGGTATCGAGGTAGTGGAACCCGGTGGCCGCGTCCTCGACGAGATAGACGTGGCCGTGCTGCTGGGCGGACACGTTGATGACGGCGATGCGCGTCACGTCGAAGGCCTCCCGCAGGTCCTGGAACAGTGCGTCGAGGGCGGCCAGGAAGAGCACCGGTGGCTGGTCCGCCTCGCCGGGACGGCGGGGCGGCAGCAGGTAATCGCTCTCCAGCCCGTACCCGGCCAGGCGCGGGTCGGTCAGGTAGTCGAGCGAGAGCGTCGCCACGGTCAGCCGCGTGGTCATGTCCACGGCCGCCGCCGAGAGGCTCTGCGTGCTGAGGTCGAGCCCCAGCGCCAGGCGTCGTTCGTTTGCCGGCATCGTTTTCACCCCCGAGCAAGTCCCGGCAGGTGTAGTATAGTACAGAACGGCGGGCGGGGCCACCTCCCCGTCTTGGCAGGTGCGCCCGGTTCGGGGTACAATAGCGAAACAGCGCGCCGGGAGGACGATATGAAAGCGCTCGTGCTGCACGAGGCGGGCCGCCTCTCCATTGACGACATCGAGATCGAAGAGACCCTCGGACCGGACGACGTCCGCATCACTGTCCATACCGTCGGCATCTGCGGCAGCGACGTCCACTACTACACCCACGGACGGATAGGGAACTTCGTCGTCCGGGAACCGATGGTGCTCGGCCACGAGGCCTCCGGCACGGTCGTCGAGACCGGGAAGAACGTCACCGGCCTCAAGCCCGGCGACCGCGTCTGCATGGAGCCGGGCGTGCCCGACCTGAAAAGTAAGGCCACGCTGCTCGGCATCTACAATCTCGACCCAGCCGTCCGCTTCTGGGCCACGCCCCCGATTCACGGCTGCCTGCGGGAGACGGTCGTCCATCCGGCGATGTTTACCTTCAAGCTCCCCGACAACGTGGGCTACGACGAGGGCGCCCTTATGGAGCCGCTTTCGGTCGGCCTCCAGGCGGCCACCAAGGCGCACGTCAAGCCGGGCGATACCGCCGTCGTCACCGGCTGCGGCACCATCGGCCTCGTGACGGCGCTGGCCGCCCGGGCCGCCGGCTGCGGCACGGTATTCGTCTCGGATACCATCGGACCGAAACTGAAGCTGGCCGCCGACTACGGCCTGCGGCCGGTCGATCTGACCAAAGAGGACCTCGTTGAGGTGGTGATGGATGCCACCGGCGGCTGGGGTGCCGACATCGTCTTCGAGGCCTCCGGCAACGAGCGGGCCGTCGCCGGCGTCTTCGGCCCTCTCTGTCCCGGCGGTACCGTCGTCTTCATCGGGATGCCCGTCGAGCCGGTGGCGCTCGACATCGTCGCCGCGCAGGCGAAGGAGGCGCGCATGGAAACGGTCTTCCGCTACGCCCACCGCTACCCGCGGGCCATCGCCCTCGTCGCCTCCGGCGCCATCGACGTCAAGCCGCTTGTCACCGACCGCTACGCCTTCGCGGACAGCGTCGCGGCGTTCGAGTACGCCGCCCGCCCGGAGCCGCGTACGGTCAAGACGGTCATCGAGTTCCCATGAAGAGAGGCGCGAAATGAGCGTGTACGATATCTTCGACATCCGCGGGCGGAAGGCCCTCGTCACCGGCGCGGGGCGCGGCATCGGCAGGGTGCTCGCTACCGCCCTCGCCGAGGCCGGCTGCGACGTCGCCCTGTTCGGCCTCCACCGGCAAAACCTGGAGCTATTGTCCAAGGAAATCGGGTCCCTTGGCGTGAAAACGCTCGTCCTTACCGGCGACGTCAGCGTGAAAAAGGATGTGGAAGCCGCCTTCGCCCGCATCGCCGAGTATTTCACCCGGCTCGATATCTGCGTCAACAACGCCGGCATCTCCATGCAGGTCCCCGCCGAGGATATGGCGGAGGCCGACTGGGACCGCCTCATCGATGTCAATCTCAAGGGCGCCTTCCTCTGCTCGCAGGCGGCTGCCCGCATCATGATACCTCAGGGGGCCGGCAGCATTATCAACATCGGCTCCATCTCCGGCAGCGCCGTCAACGTGCCGCAGAAGCAGGGGGTCTACAATACCTCCAAGGCCGGCGTGGTGCACCTGAGCCGTTCGCTGGCGGTGGAGTGGGCGCCGCACCGCGTCCGCGTCAACAGCCTCAGCCCCGGCTACATGAAGACGGAGATGACGGTGGCCGGCATGTCCCACCTCTTCCCGACCTGGGAAGACCTCACGCCGCTCGGCCGGCTCGGTACGCCCGAGGAGCTGCGCGGCGCGCTGCTCTACCTCGCTTCGGACGCCTCGAGCTACGTGACCGGCCACGACCTCGTCGTCGACGGCGGCTACCTGGCCCGCTAAGATGAGGATCGTCGTCGCGCCGCAGGCGTTCAAGGGAAGCCTGACGGCCGTGCAGGCCGCCGGGGCCATGGCGCGGGGCGTCCGCGAGGCGGCCCCCGATGCGGAAGTGGTCTCCCTGCCCGTCGCCGACGGCGGGGCGGGCACGGTACGGGCGATGGTCGCCGCCGCGAAAGGCACCATCGTCGAAACGGACGTCCGCGGCCCCCTCGGCGAGCCGGTCACTGCGGAGTGGGGCAGGCTGGACGACGGGACGGCGGTCATCGAGATGGCGGCGGCCTCCGGGCTGGCCCTCGTCCCGGCGAACAGGTTGCAGCCCCTCAACGCGGGCACCTTCGGCACCGGCGAGCTTATCAGGGCCGCCCTCGACGCTGGCTGCCGGAAGATCATCGTCGGCCTTGGGGATAGCGCCACCAGCGACGGCGGGGCGGGCATGGCGGCGGCCCTCGGCGTCCGCTTCCTGGATTCAAACGATAACGACATCCCGCCCGGCGGGGCCGGGTTGGAACAGCTCGACCGCATCGACGTTTCCGGTCTGGACCCGCGCCTGAAGGACGCGACCGTTTTCGCCGCCTGCGACGTCACCAATCCGCTCTACGGGCCGGAGGGCGCGGCTTGTGTCTACGGTCCTCAGAAAGGCGCCGCCCCGGACGGCGTGAAGCGGCTCGACGCGGCATTGCGGCGCTACGCGAACATCGTTCATCGGGACGTGGGCGTGGACGTTTCTGCACTGCCCGGCGGCGGCGCGGCCGGGGGACTAGGGGCCGGGCTGGTGGCCTTCCTCGGCGCGGAGCTCCGGAGCGGCATCGACCTCGTGGCGGGTGTGGTCGGGCTGGACGGGCACCTGAAAAACGCCGGCCTCGTCCTGACCGGAGAGGGACGGCTCGACGCCCAGACGGCGCGCGGCAAGGCGGTGGCCGGCATCGCCCGGCGGGCGCAGGAAGCCGGCGTCCCGGTCATCGCGCTGACGGGACGGCTCGGCGAGGGGTACCAGGCGCTTTTCGAGCTCGGTATACGGCAGGTCGTCGGCATCACCCCGCCGGATATGAGTATCGCCGAGGGTATGCGGCAGGCCGCCGTGCTGCTGGAGCAGGCGACGGCGTGGGCGGTGGGCGACTTCCTCAGGGGTTGACGCAGTTGGGCGGCAGCTCGCCCCGCAGACCGGCGAGCAGATTATCCGCGGCCATCACGGCCATGGTCCTTCGCGTGGGAAAGCTGGCGCTGCCGATGTGCGGCGCGATGACGAGATTGGGCAGCGCCAGCAGCGGGTCGTCCGGCGGGATCGGCTCGACCATCGTGACGTCCAATCCGGCTGAAAATATCACCCCATTCTTCAAAGCTTCGTAGAGCGCCGTCTGGTCCACCACCGCCCCCCGGGAGGCGTTGACGAAGACGGCTGTCTTTTTCATCACCGCGAACTCCGCCGCCCCGATGAGCCCCTGCGTCTCCGGCGTGAGCGGTACGTGGAGGCTTACGAAATCGCTCCGGGCGAGCAGGTCGGTCATCCTGTCCACGTACTCCAGCCCGAGTTTCTTTTCCTGCTCCGGCGTCTTGCGGGTGCGCGAGTAGTAGAGGATGTGCATCCCGAAGCCGCGGGCCCGTTTGGCCACCTCCAGCCCGATGCGTCCCAGCCCGATGATGCCGAGTGTCGCCCCGTGCACGTCCTGCCCGAGCAGCGTCATCGGTCCCCAGGTTTTCCAGCGGCCGTCGCGCACGTACCGGTCCGCCTCCGCGATGCGTCGCGCCGCCGCCATGAGGAGCGCCCAGATGAGGTCGGCGGTCGTCTCGGTGAGGACGCCGGGCGTGTTGCCGACGCGCATGCCCCGCGCCGTGGCGGCGGCGACGTCGATGTTATCGTAGCCGACGGCCATGGTGCTGATGACTTTCAAATCCGGGCAGGCATCTATGAGCCCCGCGTCGATGCGGTCGCTCAGCATGCAGAGGACGCCCCGGGCATCCCGGCACTTCTCCACGAGCGTCTCGTAGGGCGGGGGCAGCTCGCCGGGCCAGACCTCCACGTCGGCCTCGGGCCGTATCTTATCGAGCGCTTCCGGGAAAATTTCCCGGGTCACGAACACGCGCGGTCTTGACATAACGTAACCTCCGGGTCTAGTTCAGCAGCGTTTTGAAACCTTCCGCCTGGCCGCGGCACCAGTCCGCCAGGACGTTGGTGTCCCAGCCGACGCAGAAGTGGCGGACGCCCATCTCCAGGTAGGGTTTCGCCTGCTCGAAGGAGCCTATCTCCACCCGCGGGTGAACGCCCTTCGCCAGGCCCGTCTTTATCATGTGTTCGTGGGCTTGCTGCACTTCCGGGTCGCCGCCCTGCCCCGGCTTGCCGATGCTGATGGAGTAGTCCATCGGCCCGAACTGCACCATGTCCACGCCGTCCACGGCCAGGATGGCATCCAGGTTCTCGATGGCGGCCTTTTTCTCTATCATGAGGGCGATGACCGTCCGGTCGAGCGCCTCGGCCCAGTCGGCCGCGCGGGTCCCGTAGCCGTAGCCGGTGCTCCGCCGCATCCCGTAGCCGTGCACGCCCTTCGATTTCGGCGTCTCCGGCCGCACGAAGCGGACGCACTCGCGGGCGTCGTCGGCCGTGCGGATGTCCGTGAACAGCACGTTCTGGATGCCGGAATCGATGGCCCGCGCCGCGATGAAGCCCCGCGTCTGCTCCTCCACCTTCATCATGGAGGACATCTCCGGGAACAATTCGATGGTGCGCCCGAAGTGGTCCATCTGCTCCAGGCTGAACGGCGAGTACTCGCCGACGTACTCGATGTAGTGGAAGGCCCCCGTCTGCCCGATGACCTCGACGGTGGCCGGCCACGTCGAGAGGACGTGCGTGCCCAGGGTCGGCAGGCCGGCGTCGAGCCGCTCCCGCAGGATGTTGCGTTTCATGACCGCTCCTCCTTTTGCAGCGCCTTTTTCGGCGTCACCTTCTTGTTGACGACATTCTTCGGCCAGCGCCCGCTCAGCACCCGCACCGCCTCCTGCGCCGCGCTCCGCCGCAGACGGGCGAAGGCCGCGTCCGAGTACGAGGCCGAGTGCGGCAGCACGATGACGTTGTCCATCCCGAGCAGGGGATTGTCCGGCGCGACGGGCTCCTGCTCGAAGACGTCCAGCCCCGCCCCGGCGATTTTACCGGTTTGAAGTGCCTTGATGAGGGCCGGCTCGTCGATGACCGGGCCGCGCGAGGTGTTGATAATGAAGGCGGACGGCTTCATCAGGGCCAGCTCCTTCTCGCCGATGAGATGCCGGGTTTCCGGCGTCAGGTTGGTGTGGACGGAGATGTAGTCGGAGGTCTTCAGCAGCTCCTCCAGGGAGACCGGTTTGATGCCGGCCGCGGCGGCCACCGACGCGTCGAGATAGGGGTCGTAGCCGATGACCTCCAGCCCGAAAACGGCGGCCTTCCTGGCCAGCGTGCGGCCGATGTTCCCGCACCCGACGATGCCGAGCGTCTGCCCGTAGACGGCGCCCATCGGGGCCTGGATGGCCTTGGCCTCGCCCCACTTGCCCCGCCGCACGAGGTCGTCCAGTTGCACGATCTTCTTGGCGCAGCAGAGCAGCAGGGCGATGGCGTGGTTGGCCACCTCCTCCCAGCAGAAGTCCGGCACGTTGATGACGACGACGTTGTTGTCCGTGGCGCCCTGGATATCTACCGTGTCGTACCCCACGCCGTAGCGGACGACGCACTGGCAGTCCGGCAGGCACTCCAGCACGCGGCGGGTCACCGGGGCGCCCCAGGTTAAAATGGCGTCCGCGTCCTTCGCCTGCTCGATGAGGTCGTCCTCGGTGCGGCAGCCGAGGATGACGAGCTCGGCGTCGATGGCGGCCAGCTCCTCTCGCTCTTCTATGGCGGGCATCGGGGCGTCGCCCTCCATCCCGTCGACGAGGATCACCTTGTGTCGTGCCATACGTGTGCCTCCGTGGTGTAATACCCGTTGCTATTATAGCCGGTCGGGGGTATTCAGTTCCAAGCCGAGTTCCCGCAACGATGCGACGACGTCGGGATGGAGCGGAATGCCGCGGGCGCGGCGGTCCCGCTCCGTTTCGGCTTCGATCTCGCCGGCGAGGTAGATACGCTCGACACCCTCCGCTTTAGGGAGCGCGTGGTGGGCGCGGACCATCTCGTCCATGCGCTGCTTGAACCGCTCCACCGGCATGAAGGACGCCACCTTCAGCGCCCCGAAGAAGTGGGTGGCCCGGCCCGGAAAGCTGGTCGTCTCGTCCATCTCCGGTACGGTGATATCGCCGGAGAGGACGCTGCTCAGGATGTCCACCAGCACCGCCAGCCCGAAGCCCTTGTAGGCGCCGAACGCCGGCGTCCCCCCGAGCGGCAGGATACCGCCGGTGACCTTCTTCACATCGGTGACCGGGCGGTTGTCCAGGTCCACCGCCCAGCCGGCCGGGATCGGGCGGTTGTTCAGGGCGGCCAGCTCCAGCTTGCCGCCGGCGACGACGCCGGTGGACATATCGAGCACGAAGGGCGCTTCTTCGCCCGTCGGGACGGCGACGCTGATGACGTTCGAGCCGATGCCTTTGCCCCGGCCGCCCGGCGCCACGATGGCCACGCCGCCCTGGGTGAGGGAGATGCCGATCATGTCTTCCTCCAGCGCCATGACGGCGTAGCAGGCGCCGGCGCCGTAGTGGGTGCTGTTGCGGACGGTGACGAAGCCGGCCCCGTTCTCCCTCGCTTTGCTCATGGCAAGCCGCATGGCGCGGTGCCCGGCCACGAAGCCGAGGGCGCGGTCCGCGTCCATGACGGCCGTGGCAGCGTCCTCGGCGACGGTGCGGATGTCCGGCGTCACGTTGACGCGCCCGTCCCGGATGCGCTGCACGTAGAACGGGGCCAGGTGGGCGACGCCGTGGGAGTCCACGCCGCGCAGGTCCGCGGCCACCAGGATATCGGCGGCGATGGCGGCATCGGCCGCGGGAACGCCGAGCTTCTCGAACACGGCGGCGGTAAATTGCCGCAGCGGTCCCGCGAGGATGCGGACCGGCTCTGTCGTCATGGCTGTCCCTCCATGTCGTGGTATCTCGTCAAGGGGTCATTGTCAGTATTGTAGAGGATAGTGCCATCCGGTGCCACTACCCCCGGGAGGCTGCGCCGTTGACGCCGCTCGCCGGGGCTCTCTATAATCGAAGGGCGGTACCCTCGCCATGACGATGAACAAGAAAGCCCTCATCCTCTACGCTTCCCGCACCGGCAACACGGAGAAGGTGGCCGGCGCCTTCCGGCAGGTCCTGGAAAAACACGGCTGGACTTGTGACGTCTTCAAGATTGATCCCGCCACGGACCCGGCCAAGCCACCGTTCGACCTGAACGACTACGATTTCCTGTGCGTCGGCTCGCCGGTGGTGGGTTCCCTGCCGGAGAAGCATATGGTGCGCATCCTCTCCCGCAACCCCCTTTCGCCGCACGCCCGGAACGCGGACTTCTTCGTCAGCGACGAGGGGGAGCGGGCGCCCCGCAACCTCATGG
>CAZOMF010000086.1:0-9352 GCA_964580635.1 uncultured Dehalococcoidaceae bacterium | reverse complement strand
AGAAAGTGCTCGCCGCCTTCAACCGCCTGATGGTGACGGACGATACCCTCATCACCGCGCCGACGACGGGCATCATGGACGGCATCCTGGACGCGCGGACTGGCAAGACGAACCTCACCGATATGCCCGCCGGCCGCGCCCTGGCGGCGGCCATGGGCGAGGTCTACGCCGCGGTTATCGTGTCGCCGGAAGTCGTGCCCTACGAGCCTTCCAGCGGCCAGCCGCCGCCAGCGTTCGACCTCCCCGCCGCCCGTGACTGGGGTAGGCTCCACACGTATGAGATGGCCGGGATAGACTACCGGCGGGACGGCAGCGACAGCTACCTGGACATCTGCGTGACCTACTTCTCCGCCGCCGACGCGAAAGCGGACGCGCCGGAACTGGCGAAACGGCTGAACGGCTACGTCCTGAACACCAATGGCATGTTCCAGCAGGTCGCCTTCACGGACGCCTACGAGACAGGCGAGCCGACGGTAACGACGTACGGCAATTCGACCGTCGTGAAGATAAGCTGCCGCCGTATCGCTTCGCCGGATGTCGGGAGGGCTGTTTCCCTGATGATAATGGGCCAGACCGGAGACCTGCTGTTCCTGGCGCCGGACCCATCGTCCTGGCTGGCGCCGTAACGCTGTGACCGGGGTCTACCGTTCCGGCCAGGTCGGCACGTCGTCGGCGTCCAGGCCGCACTCCCGGAAGAGCCGCTTGTAGAAGTCCGGGCGCGGGAAGTCCGCCCGCATCTCCAGGAAGGAGTTGTCCCGGTAGCCCATGCCGCGGCCGTTGAAGGCCGTCAGTTGGCTTGCCAGGTGCTCGACATCGGCGGCGGGAAGCGAAAAAATGACCTCGTCCTCGCCGGCCAGCGCCCTCCCGACGTCGCCGGGGTCCGGCAGGGTCACGCACTTCTTTCCTTGCAGCGCCGGTACCACCGAAAGCGCGCAGGAGGCCACCGGGTAGATGGGCGAGTCCACCGTCCCTTCCTTGATGAAGCTCAGGACGTGGAGCATGTGCCGCAATTGGCCCGGGGTGGCGTATATCATCACCAGGTCCGGCGTGAAGCCGGCGGTCTTGAGCGGCGCCGATACGATGCCGATGTAGTCCCCGTATTCCAGCAGCGGTATCACCTTGATGTCGTTCTGCAGCTCGGGGTAGCCGTCGGCAATAGAGGGTTCGATGAGCCCGTACGCGAACAGGGGGCCCCAGCACCAGTTGTCTTCCTTCAGCATGGCGACCGTCTTGCCCTGGCGGCGTGAAATGGCGAACGCCTGGCACTGGGCCAGGTGGTGGCCGCGGTCCCGGAGCGGTCGCAGCGCGCCCTCCGGGATATCTTCCTCACGGGTCAGCATCTTCACTGCCAGCGGCGAGGTACGCAGGAAGAGTGCGTTCTCCAGGGCCTGCCCGTACTCGTGGTAATCTTCGAGGGTCGTCATGACGTTTCACCTCCGCCGGTCGATTGAAATCCACCGCAGTGTACAACGAAATCGCCGGGCTTTTCCAGTCACGACGCTGCCGCAATGTCATTCTGGGGGAGCGTAGCGACCGAAGAATCACGGGGTGGGGGAAGCGCCCTGCTCATCCTGAGCCTGTCGAAGGATGAGCGGGGATAGTATTGACCAACAAAAAACCCGCCTCGCGGCAGGTTTCGGTTTTCCGTGAATACCGGCTAGACGCCCTGGGACATCTGGTAGGCCTTGCCCTCGGTGACGATGGATGGCGCGATGACCATCTCCGCCTGGTGGAACTCCTTGATGTTGGCGGCGCCGCAGAAGCCCATGACCGTCTTGAGCGCGCCGACGAGGTTCTGCGTCCCGTGGGTGACGGAAGTGGGACCGAGCAGCATCTGCTCCAGCGTGGTGGTGGTGCCGACCTTGATGCGGGTGCCGCGCGGCAGCACCGGGTCCGGGTTGGCCATGCCCCAGTGATAGCCGCGGCCGGGCGCCCCTTCCGTCTGCGCGAAGGGGGAGCCGATCATGACGGCGTCCGCCCCGGCGGCGATGGACTTGCAGAGGTCGCCGCCCTTCCGGATACCGCCGTCGGTGACGATGGGCACGTAGCGCCCGGTATCTTCGAAATACGTATCGCGGGCGGCGGCGCAGTCGATGGTGGCGGTGATCTGCGGCACGCCCATGCCGAGCACTTCGCGGCTGGTGCAGGCGGAGCCGGGCCCGACGCCGACGAGGACGCAATCGATGCCGGTCTGCATGAGTTCCCGGCAGGCGGAGTAGCTGACGCAGTTTCCGACGACGACCGGCATCGTTATCTGCTTGATCAATTCCTCGAAGACGAGGCCCTTGTAGCTCTTGGAGATATGCCGGGCGCTGGTGACCGTGGTCGCGACGACCAGTATATCGCAGCCGGCCTCCTGGACCACCGGGGCGAGCCGCTTGGTGGTGGCGGGGATGAGGGATACGGCGCAGGTGACGCCGGCCTTCTTGACCTCCTCGACGCGCCGCGCCACGACGTCTTCCTTGATGGGCTCCGCGTATATCTTCTGGAAAAGGCCGGTCACCTCGTCCCTGGAGGCGGCGGCCACTTGATCGAGGATCTCGTCCGGGTTCTCGTAGCGGGCCTGGATGCCGTTCAGGTTGAGGACGGCCAGGCCGCCGAGCTTGCCCAGGCGGATGGCCATGTTGACGTCCACGACGCCGTCCATGGCGGAGGCCATGACAGGCATCGTGAATTTGAAATCTGCGATCTGGAAATCGACGTTGGTCTGGTCGGGGTTGATGGTGACGTCGCCGGGCACGATGGCCACATCATCGAAGCCGTAGGCGGGCTTGAGCTGCTTGAAGGTCGGTTTTGATGTCTCGCTGCACATATCTGTGCTGTTTATTATAGCAACAAAAACGACGGCAGTGCAACCGGAACCGAGCCTGCCGCCGGCCTGATTTTCAAACGTTCAAGAAAAATTATTTATTTAGTCCTGTGACCGTTGACACTCCCCCGTCTTCCCTATATAATCCGTAGGACGCGGACCCAGGAGAGCGGACATGTTTCTCTTCTTCATGATCATGGGGCTCATCTTCCTCATCGCCGGGGGCGTGGGGATGTTCTATACCTTCGTGAACGTGACAGGCGGCGACCCGGTCCGCATAATCGGGATCATCGTGTTCGGTACCTTCATCCTCGTCGGGGCGGGGGTGCTTGTTTTCCTGGCGGCCTTCAACCAGGAGATCGACTAGGCGCGTTCCCAGTTTCCGCCATGGTGCCCCCCGGTCGTCCTTCACTTTTCACCTTTACCCTGGACCTTTGATGTTTAAGCTGCTCAGCTACGTTCCAAATCTGGACAGTACAGCCTTATGTCAGGTATACTGAAAAGACAGGGACGTTGCAGGGAGAATGCCGAGTCTGTACGTGGTGGCTACCCCCATCGGAAACCTCGAGGACATCTCGCTCCGCGCGCTGCGGGTACTCCGCGAGGTGACGCTCATCGCCGCCGAGGACACGCGCACCACGAAACGCCTGCTCAACGCCTACGACATCAGCACCCCGCTGACGAGCTACTACGAGCACAACAAGCTGGCCAAGCTGGAGACCATTTTGGCCGCGCTCGAAAAAGGCGACGTGGCGCTCGTCTCCGAGGCGGGGATGCCGGGCATCTCCGACCCCGGCTACGAGCTCATCGCCGAGGCGGGCAACCGGGGCGTCCCGGTGGTGCCGGTCCCGGGCGCGAGCGCGGCATTGACCGCCCTGGCCGTGTCCGGGCTGCCGACGGACCGGTTCACCTTCGCCGGGTTCCTGCCGGGCCGGGCGGCGGCGCGGCGCAGGGCGCTCGAAGAGCTGGCCGCGGAGCCGGGCACGCTCGTCCTCTACGAGGCGCCGCACCGTGTGACGGCGGCCCTCGATGATATTTTGACCGTGCTGGGCGACCGGCGCATCGCCGTCGGCCGGGAGCTGACCAAGCTCCACGAGGAGGTCTTCCGGGGAACGGTGAGTGAGGCCGGACGGCACTTCACCGCCCCCCGCGGCGAGTTCACTTTCGTCATCGAGGGTGTGGGAAGTCGCCGGGAAAAACCGGCCGTCACGGCGGACATAGAAGAACAACTGGAAACATTGCAGCGCGGCGGGGCGACGGCCAGGGAAGCCGTGGCCGCCGTGGCCGGGGCCACCGGCCTGCCGCGCCGGGAACTGTATAAAACGTGGCTCAAGCTCGGCAAGAGCGGGAGCTCGGACTGAACGAAGCATCCGGGAGGATACCATGAGACGAGGCTGTATTTCACTGGGAGAGATTTCCTGTGACGAATGCGGGAAACCCATCCCCTACCCCGATCGCTACCTGGCCACCAACGAGACGGACGGCGTCGAGGATGACGACGGCCCCACCAAACGCTACTGCGTGCCCTGCGCCCTGAAGAAGGGCTACGCGCAGTACAAGGACGAGAAAGGAGAGCAGGTGCTGACGTTCTTCTAGGGCGTTCACCTTCTCACACCAGCGGATGGCCGAGAGAATCTACATCGGGGTGGCCTGGCCCTACGCCAACGGCTCCCTCCACCTGGGGCACATCGCCGGGGCGTACCTGCCGGCGGACATCTTCGCCCGCTACCACCGGATGAAGGGCAACGAGGTGCTGATGGTGTCCGGCTCCGACCAGCACGGCACGCCGGTGACCATCAAGGCCGAGCAGGAAGGCGTCTCCCCGCTCGAGATCGCCGGCCGCTACCAGGCGGAGTTCCAGGACTGCTGGCGTAAGCTCGGCATCGCCTGGGACCTCTTCACCACCACCGACACGCAGAACCACTATGAGGTCGCCCAGGACATCTTCCTGACCCTCTACAACAAGGGCTACATCTACCGGAAGACCCTGCCGCAGACCTACTGCCCGAGCTGCGAGCGCTTCCTGCCGGACCGCTACGTGGAGGGCACCTGCCCGTTCTGCAAGACGCCCGGCGCGCGGGGCGACCAGTGCGACGAGTGCGGCCGCCCCATGAATACCGACGAGCTGATCGAGGCGCGGTGCCGTATCTGCGGGACACCGCCCGTCCTGCGGGATTCCGAGCAGTTCTTCCTCAAGCTGAGCGCCTTCGAGGAGCAGCTCCACCGCTGGGTGGACGAGCGGCCCCACCTCCGCCCGAACGTCGTCGGCATGACGAAGCGCTACCTGAAGGAAGGCCTGCACGACCGCGCCATCACCCGCGATATCAACTGGGGCATCCCCATCCCGCTCGAAGGCTACGACGAGAAGCGCATCTACGTCTGGTTCGAGGCGGTCATCGGCTACCTCTCCGCCAGCAAGGAGTGGGCGCAGCGAAAGGGCGAACCGGACGCCTGGAAACCCTTCTGGGACGAGGGCGCCCGCGGCTACTATTTCATCGGCAAGGACAATATCCCCTTCCACACGCTCTTCTGGCCGGCCGAGCTCATGGGCTACGGCGGCCTTGCTTTGCCCTACGACGTGCCCGCCAACGAGTGGCTGACCTTCGAGAGTAAAAAGGGCTCCAAGAGCCGGCACTGGGCGGTCTGGCTGCCGGACTACCTGAGCCGCTACGACCCGGACCCCGTCCGCTACCTGCTGACCGTCAACATGCCGGAAACGACCGATACCGACTTCGCCTGGAGCGAGTACGTCCGCCGCAACAACGACGAGCTCGTGGCGGCCTGGGGCAACCTCGTCAACCGGGTGCTGACCTTCACCTACCGCAACTTCGATGGGAAGGTGCCGGAGCCCGGTCCCCTCGCCGGGGCGGACACGGCCCTCCTCGCGGCCACGGACGCCGCGCTGGAGAAGGTCGGGGAAGAGCTGGAAGGCTGCCATTTCAAGGCCGGCATCCAGGCCGCCATGGCCGCCGCTCGGGAAGCCAACCGCTACCTCGACGAGGCCGCGCCGTGGAAGACCATCAAGGTCGACCGGCAGCGGGCGGCCACGTCGCTCCATGCCGTCCTCAACGCTATCTCCGGGTTGAAGACGATGCTCCACCCCTTCCTGCCGTTCAGCTCTGAAAAAGTGCATGCCTATCTCGGATTTACCGGCGACGCGATACGCAATAGCTGGCGGCGGCAGGACGTTCCCGCCGGGCAGGCGCTCGTCAAGCCGGAGCCGCTGTTCCGCAAGCTCGACGAGAGCATCATCGACGAGGAGATCAGCCGCCTTGGAACTTAATGACATCTACGCCCCCGTCGAAGGCGACCTGGAAGACATCAAGAATACCCTGAAAGGCATTCGCCGGGTCGAATATGAGTGGCTCTCCGAGCAGCTCGCCCACGTGGTGCGGGGGACGGGCAAGGTCATCCGGCCGGCGCTGACGCTGCTGGCCGGCAAGACGTTCCACTCGTTTCAGGCCAACCGGCAGTTCCTGCTGCCCATGGCCGTCTCCGTGGAACTGATGCATACGGCCACGCTCGTGCACGACGACGCCATCGACAAGGCGGCCACCCGGCGCGGCCAGCCGACCATGAACAGCATCTGGGGCGACGAGATCGCCATCCTCATGGGCGATTACCTCTTCGCCAAGGCGGGCGAGTACGTGGCGGACACCCAGTCGCCGCGGGCCATCAAGCTGTTCTCCCAGACGCTCGGCATCATCTCGAGCGGGGAAATCGGCCAGTTCCGCGGCGCCTTCAACGCCGACCAGACGCGGGACGACTACTACCACCGCATCTACCGCAAGACGGGCTCGCTGTTCTCCCTGTCCACGCAGACCGGGGCGTTGCTGGCCGGAGCGGACGAGCCCTCCATCGCCGTCATGAAGGACTACGGCGACAACCTCGGCATCGCCTTCCAGATCGTTGATGATATCCTTGATTTCACCAGCACGCCGGAAAAGCTCGGCAAGCCGGTCGGTTCCGACCTGCGCCAGGGCACGCTCACGCTGCCGGCGATGCTTGTGCTGGAGCGCTACCCGGACGATAACCCGGTACGCCGCTATTTCGAGACCCGCGACGACCGCTGCACGCGGGAGACGGTGGACCTGGTGCTGAACTCTGATATCATCGCGGTGTCGTACGCCACCGCCGCCGAGTTCCGGGACCGGGCCTGCCGGGACCTGAAGTCCCTGCCGGACACGGCCTGCCGGCGCTCGCTGGAGTACCTCGGGGAGTACATCATCAACCAGGGGCGGTAGCACCCGGCCTCGTTCTGCTCGCCCTTTTTCCGCTCGTCCTTCGTCCGCTCATCCTGAGCCTGTCGAAGGATGAGCGTCGTCTTCACTTACGTACCAAACAGGGTTCCGGCCTGTGTCGGATTGACGGCAATAAAAAGCGGCGGTCCGCTAGGGGCGGACCGCCGCTTTCGTACTTTCTCTTATTGCCGGCTATTCGGAAGGGGCCGGGTTGTGCTTGGGCACCAGCCGCGGCACGCCGGGTGCCTTCTTGGGGGCCTTCTCCTCGACCTTGCCGGCTACCGGCTCGACCGGGGCGGGCGTATCGGTGGGTTTCACCGGCCGCGGAGGGGGCGCGTGCGGGTCGGAGTCGAGGATACGCTTCAGGTCGTCGCCTTCGAGCGTCTCGTCCTCGAGGAGCGCCTTGGCTATCTGCTCCAGCTTGTCGCGGTGCGAGGTGAGTAGGTCGATGGCCGTGTTATAGGCGGTCTCGATGATCTCCTGCACCTCGTTGTCTATCTGGAGCGCCACCTTCTCGCTGTAGTCCCGCTGCTCGGATATCTCGCGGCCGAGGAAGACCATCTCTTCCTTGTGGCCGAACGTCCGCGGGCCGAGCTTGTCGCTCATGCCGTAGTCCGTGACCATGGCGCGGGCCAGCTTGGTGACCGTCTCGATGTCCGACTTGGCGCCGCTGGTGATCTCGTTGAAGACCACCTGCTCCGCGGCGCGTCCGCCGAGGGCGGAGGCGAGCCGGTCCTTCATGTAGGACCGGGAGTAGTAGTTGCGGTCCTCGGTGGGGAGCTGCTTGGTGTAGCCGCCGGCCATGCCGCGCGGCACGATGGATACCTTGTGGACCGGGTCCGCGTTGGGCAGCAGCTTGGCGACCAAAGCGTGACCGGCCTCGTGATAGGCGGATATCTCCTTCTCCTTGTCGCTCATCTTGCGGCTCTTGCGCTCCGGGCCGATGGAAACGCGGTCGATCGACTCTTCCAGCTCGGCCATGCCGATGCTCTTCTTGCCGCGGCGGGCGGCCAGGATGGCCGCCTCGTTGACGAGGTTGGCGAGATCGGCGCCGCTGAAGCCGACCGTCCCCTTGGCGATGGTCTCCAGCTTCACGTCCTTGCTGAGCGGCTTGCCCTTGGTGTGGACCTGGAGGATGCCGACGCGCCCGGTGATGTCCGGGGCGTCCATGATGACCCGCCGGTCGAAGCGGCCGGGCCGCAGCAGGGCCGGGTCGAGGATATCCGGGCGGTTGGTGGCCGCGATGACGATGACGTTGGTGTTCGTATCGAAGCCGTCCATCTCGACGAGGATCTGGTTCAGGGTCTGCTCGCGCTCGTCGTGGGAGCCGCCCAGGCCGGCGCCGCGCTGGCGCCCGACGGCATCGATCTCATCGATGAAGACGATGCACGGCGGGTTGCGCTTGGCCTGGTCGAAGAGGTCGCGCACGCGCGAGGCCCCGACGCCGACGAACATCTCGACGAACTCGGAGCCGCTGATGCTGAAGAAGGGCACCTGGGCCTCGCCGGCGACGGCACGGGCCAGCAGCGTCTTGCCGGTGCCGGGCGGGCCGACGAGCAGCACGCCCTTGGGGATGCGGGCCCCGAGCGCCTGGAACTTGTCCTTGGCGCGCAGGAAATCGACGACCTCCTGCATGTCCTGCTTGGCTTCCTCGGCGCCGGCCACGTCCGCGAAGGTGACGCTCGGCCGGTCCGCCGGGAAGAGCCGCGCGCGGCTCCGCCCGAAGCTCATGGCCTGGTTGTTGGCGCCCCGTGCCTGCCGGAAGAGGAAGAAGAGCAGGAAGCCGAAGAGCAGCAGCGGGAAGAAATTGAACAGGATGGAACCCCAGTTGATGCCGGACGAGCCCTTGACGGTCACCTTCACGTTGTGGAGGTCGAGGCTGGATATGGTGTAGATGCTGGTGCCGTCCTCCTTGTAGGACGTGTATTGGGTGTTGTTCGCGGTGGTCACGTCGAGGGTGTTGCCGTCCACCACGATCGCGGATATCTGGCCCGCCTGGGACATGCTGATGACCTTGCTGATCGGTATCTGCTCGGGGCTGGAGGAGCCGGGCATGAGCATGTAAACGAGAATCACGGCGGCCAGCAGGATGATGATGTATATGAAGCTGTTTCGCTTCCAGTTCGATTTCATGCAATTCCTCTATAGGACATGCGTCTCCAATTTTCAGTATACCACATTAGCGGTTGCCGCAAGATTACCTTTCTATTAAATTTCGTGGGTGCCAGCACCATTCCCGGCCCGGCAGCACGTCATTCTGAGTCCGGCTCTGCCGGACGAAGGATCTCGGGGCGGGGCAACG
>CAZOMF010000085.1:0-9500 GCA_964580635.1 uncultured Dehalococcoidaceae bacterium | reverse complement strand
CACGTCATCGCCGAGGTCGCGGAGGCTCTCCACCACCGCGGCGTCCGCCAGCAGCTCGCTCCGTCCCGCGAAGCGGGGCGCGCCCTTCTTCCGGTAGAGCGCGGCGATGACGTGGAGCGTCGCCTTGAGCTCGGCCAGGTCGTCGATCTGTGTCAGCAGGGCGCTGAACAGCAGGTTGGGGACGGAGGTGAACTCCATCCGGGAAGGGAACCCCTGGAACTTCATAGCAGGGACGGCTCCGCCGTGCCGAGGTTCTCGAACCGGGCCAGCTGGTGCTGGAAGCGCAGCTTGACGCGCCCGGTCGGCCCGTTGCGGTGCTTGGCGATGATGAGGTCCGCCTGCTCGCGGGGGTACTCCTGGTCCGGATGGGCCTCCAGCCACTCCTGCTCGTTCTTGTAGTAGTACTCGTCGCGGTAGACGAACATGACCACGTCCGCGTCCTGCTCGATGGAGCCGGACTCGCGGAGGTCGGAGAGCTGGGGCTCGTGGGAGGAGCGCCATTCCACCGCGCGCGAGAGCTGGGAGAGGGCCAGCACCGGGGCGTTGAGCTCCCGGGCGAGCGCCTTCAGCATGCGGGAGATATAGCTCATCTCCTGGACGCGGTTCTCGCCGCGGTTGCCGCCGCCTTCGCCCTGCATGAGCTGCATGTAGTCCACGATGACGAGGTCGATGCCGTGCTCGTAGTTGAGGCGGAGCGCCTTGCTGCGGAGCTCGGCCGCGCGGATCATGGGCGTGTCGTCGATGTAGATGGGGGCCTCGGAGAGGACGCCGGTGGCGTCGATGATGCGGGTCTCCTCGGCGCTGTGCTGGCCGAGCCGGAGCTGGCGGGCGTTGATGCCGGATTCCGACGAGAGCAGCCGCGAGACGATGGCGTCCCGGCTCATTTCCAGGCTGAAGAGGGCCACCGTGGCGCGGTGGTCCACCGAGGCGTTCCGGGCGATGTTGAGCGCCAGCGCGGACTTGCCCATGCTGGGACGGCCGGCGAGGATGACGAGGTCCGACCGCTGGAAGTTCCCGAGCAGGTTGTCCAGCCCGTTGAAGTCCGAGGGGATGCTCGGGAGCCGGGTAGCCTTATCGTCGTCGGCGCCGTGCTCTATCTCGAAGTACTTATCGAGCACGTGCCGGATGTGAGTGAGGTCGCCGGTGGACTGGCCGCGGCGGAGCTTGAAAAGGGCAGCCTCGGCGCGGCCGAGGCTGTCCTCGACGTCCGGGCCGGCCTCGTAGCCGATGCCGGTGATGGCCTGCCCGGCGGCGATAAGCTGGCGCATGACGGAAAGACGGTAGACGATGCGCCCGTAGTGCTCGATGTCGAGCGAGGTCGGCACCACCGAGACGAGATAGGCCAGGTGCGCGGCTCCACCGGCGCTCTCCAGCTTCTGTTGCCGGCTGAGCTCCTGGGCGAGCGTTATCTGGTCGATGGCCTCGTCGCGCTTGAAAAGGCCGAGGCAGGCGTCGTAGATGGCACGGTTCTGCTCGAAGAAAAAGTCCGGCGGCTGCAGGAAATCGGCCACCTGGAACACCGCCGAGCCGTCAATGAGGAGCGAGCCGAGCACGGCCTCTTCCGCGTCATTGTCATTCGGCGGGAGCCTGACCTCGTTCACGGGTTACTTCCCCTCGATTTCAGCCTCGACTTCTTCCGCCAGGTCCTCGACCGCTTCGTCGATCCCGGTGGTTTCCGTGGCCGGTTCTTCCTCCACCTTGCGGGCCTTCTTTTCCTCGACGACCTCGGGCGCGTCCGACTTGACGATGACGGTCACCGTGGCGGACAGGTCCCACATGAAGCGGACGGTCACCGGGTAGGAGCCGACCTGCCGGATGGGCTCGGCGAGCTCCACCCTTTTCTTGTCGATCTCGTGGCCGGCGGCCTCGGTGAGGCGCCCGGCGATATCGGTGGCGGTGACGGAGCCGTAGAGCTTCTCCTTGTCGCCGACCTTGGCCTCGATGGTGATCTCCAGCCCGTCGACCTTCTCGGCGAGGGTGGAAAGCTCGGCGGCCTCTGCCTCGCGCTGCTTCATCTTGTGGCGCATTTCCTTGTCCGCGGCCTTGGCGGCCTGCGAACCCTCCACCACGGCGAGCTTCTGGGGCAGCAGGTAGTTGCGGGCGTAGCCGTCCGCCACGCTCTTGGTCTGCCCTACCCGGGCGACCTTGGGGACATCTTCGATAAATATGACCTTTACCATGACACTCCTTGGATGACGAAAATAATCACTTTCTACTTTACCATACCGCCGCCGCAAAGGGTAGGCGCGGTCCCGCGGGAAAGGAAATTTAACATGGGAACCGGCGAGCGGGTTACTCGTCGTCGTGAGGGGTGGTATCGTCCTCGTGCGAGGGCGTTTCCACCGGCGGGGACATCAGCTCCGGTCCCGGTGAAGGGTGCCGGGACTGGTACCAGGCGACGAGCCAGAACACCGCCACGGCGGCGATGATAACGGCGATGGACGTCAGCTGCGCCTGTTTCAACCCGGCGAAGAGGACCACGTTATCCCGCCAGAAGAAGACGATGATCTGACTCAACGAATAGAGGATGACGTAGAGGAAGAACAGTACGCCGGGCTTGAACTTGTTGCGGAGCCACCAGAGCAGCCCGAAGAGGATGATATTGATGATCGCCTCGTACACGGCGGCCGGCTGGTAGGCGACGTCGTGACGCGGGGCGAAGGAGTTGGGATTGGTGTAGATGAAGCCCCAGGGCAGGCCCGTCTGGTAGCCGATGACATCGCCGTTGATGATGTTGCCGATGCGCCCGAAGAACTGGCCGACGACGGCGAAGATGGCGCCGGCATCGAGGAGGGCCAACACCGAGAACTTCATCTTCCAGCCGGCGATGAACAGCACGATGGCCACCGCGAAGATGGCCCCGAAGAACGCCATGCCGCCTTCCCAGAAGGCGAAGATGCGTACCGGGTCGTGGATATACTGGCCGAGCGGCTGCTGGAGCACGTAGTAGAGCCGCGCCCCGACGAGGCCGGCCGGCACCGCCCAGTAGACCACCCTCTCCATCTGGTCCGGCTTGAGGCCCTTCGACCTGGCGTACGGCCAGGCGACGAGCAGGCCGATCACGATGCCGACGATGTACATCAGACCGTACCAATGCACGGACAGCGGGCCGAGGCGGAAGGCGACCGGGTCTACGTTAATAGTTATCATGAGTATGTTTCAGAGAAGGACAGCGGTGCGGGCTGTTCCTGCTAGGCGTGGACGTATTTCTCCGCGCTGATGGCGGCGATGGCGCCGTCGCCGGCGGCGGCGATGACCTGCCGGATGGATTTGCTGCGGATGTCCCCGGCGGCGAAGACGCCCGGTACGCTGGTGGCCATGTCCAGGTCCACCACGATCGTGCCGAGATCGTCGAGCTCAACGATGCCCTTGAGGTAGCCGGTGTTGGGCAGGAAACCGACCGCCATGAAGACGCCGTCCACCTTCAGGTCGGACTTCTCGCCCGTCTTGACGTTGTTCAGTTTGAGGTCGGTCACGAAGGTTTCCCCGGTGATCTCGTCGACGGTGGACTCCAGCTGGAACGCCATCTTTTCATTGGCGCGGGCCTTCTCCTGGAGGACGGCGGTGGCGCGGAGCTCGTTGCGGCGGTGGATGATGGTCACCTTGGAGGCGAACTTGGTAAGCTCCAGGGCTTCCGTCAGGGCCGCGTTGCCGCCGCCGACCACGGCCACCTCCTTGTCCATGAAAAAGGCGCCGTCGCAGGTGGCGCAGTAGGAGACGCCCCGGCCGGTGTACTCGGCCTCACCCGGCACGCCGAGCTTCTGCCGCTCCGAGCCGCCGGTGATGATAACGGCGGGGGCGGTGTAGACGCCGTCCGACGCGGTGACCGTCTTGGTGCGGCCGTCCACGGCCAGTCCGCTCACGTCCGTGTAGACCGTCTCCAGCCCGAACTTCTCCGCCTGCTTGTGCATGGCCTGGGTCAGGTCGATGCCGCTGATGGAATCGACGAAGCCGGGGTAGTTCTCCACCCACATGGTGTTGATGATCTGCCCGCCGACGGCGGCGCGCTCGAGCAGCACCGTCTTCAGCCGGGCGCGGGCGGCGTAGAGACCGGCGCTGAGCCCGGCCGGCCCGCCGCCGATGATAATGACGTCATACTGTTTCGGGGTATCGTTCATGGCATCCACCTTCCTCACACATGCAGAGGCCCGGCGGCGGGACGCGTTTTCCGGCCGCCGGGCACCGGGACGGACCGCTTACAGGGCCGCGTCCAGGGTCTTCTTCAGCTCCGGCTTGGGCCGGAAACCGACGATGTTGGTCACCGGGGCGCCTTCCTTGAAGAGGATGAGCGTCGGGATGCTCATCACGCCGTACTGGCTGGCGATCTTGGGGTTGTCGTCCACGTTCAGCTTGACGAAATTGACCTTGCCGTCGTACTCCGTGGCCAGCTCGTCCACGACGGGGGCCACCATGCGGCAGGGGCCGCACCACGGCGCCCAGAAGTCCACCAGTGTCGGCTTGTCCGCTTTCAGCACGGAGCCGTCAAATTTGGCCTCATCGATCTCAACCGGTTTGCTCATTGCAGCGTTCCTCCCTCAGTTTTTGAGTTATGTTTCCTTCCACGGTCTCTTTGGCGAGACCGATAGCGTTCTTGATGGCCTTGGCCTGGCTGCGCCCGTGGGCGATGATAATGTTGCCGTTCACCCCGAGCAGGCAGGCCCCGCCGTACTCCGTGTAGTCCATCTTCTTGGTCAGCTTGGCCAGCCCGATGTCCTTCATCAGGTCGCGGGTCTTCAGCTTGGCGACGCTGGAGAACACGTGGCCGACCTGCCGGAGCGAGCTCAAATAGTTGTCGCTGAAGCCCTCGATCGCCTTGAGCACGATGTTCCCGGTGAAGCCGTCCGTGACGATCACGTCCACCGTCCTCAGCTGAAGGTCGTGCCCTTCCACGTTCCCGAAGAACGTGATGTCCCCGGCCTCCTTGAGGAGGTTGTACGTCTCCTGGGCCAGCCGGTTCCCCTTGCCTTCCTCGGCGCCGTTGCTGAGCAGCCCGACCTTGGGCTTCGGTATCTTCAGCAGCGTCCGGCTGTAGAGCGACCCGAGCCGCGCGAACTCCAGCAGGTGCTCGGGACGGCAGTCCGAGTTGGCCCCGGCGTCGACGAGGAGCGACGGATGGGAAGCCAGGATATCGAGGAAGCAGGCGATGGCCGGACGGCTCACGCCCGGGACCCGTCCCAGGGTGAACAGCGAACCGCCCACCACGGCGCCGGTGTTCCCGGCCGAGACGAAAGCGTCCGCCGTGCCGGCCTTGACCAGCCCGATGCCGATCACGATGGACGACTGGGGCTTGGTCTGGAGCGCCTTCATGGGGTGCTCGTTGAAGTCGATGACCTGCTTGGCGTCTTCGATGGTGACGTGGGCGTTGAGCACCGACTTTTCGGCGAGCTTCCGCAGGACGTTCTTCCGTCCGACGAGGACTATCTCGATGCCGAACTCATGGGCCGCCTGAATGGCTCCTTTCACAACTTCGTGGGGGGCATAATCGCCGCCGGCGGCGTCAACAGCAATTATCATCTGAAATAATTATACGCTCCGTTTCTCGTTAAAAATGTGCCATTTATCACATCGCCCGCCCCAGGCGGCCAGTACCGCGTCCCCGTCCGTGACGCGGACGATATCGCAGGTCTCCGGGCAGTCGGAGCACTCGAACGAACTGGTTTCGTAGTCGCGGCCGGCGATGTCGAAGCCGCGGAAGGTGCTCGGGCCGGCGCCGGCTTCGGCGTGCTCCCGGGCCAGCAGGGCCGCGCCGACGGCGCCCATCACCTCGTGACCGCGCGGGACGACGAGGTCCGTCTCCAGCTCTTCCTCGAACGCCCGGACGATGCCGCCGTTGAAGGCCACGCCGCCCTGGAAGACGACCGGGGTGCGCAGCTCCTTGCCGGAGGCGACGTCCGAGAGGTAGTTGCGGACGAGGGCGCGGCAGAGCCCGTAGATGATGTCGTCGACGTCATGGCCGGTCTGCTGCTTGTGGATCATGTCCGTCTCCGCGAAGACGGTGCAGCGGCCGGAGATGTTGACCGGGTGCCGCCCCGCCAGGGCGCGACGGGAGAACTCCTCGATGGACATCTGGAGCCGGGCGCTCTGGTGGTCGAGGAAGCTGCCGGTGCCGGCGGCGCAGACGGTGTTCATGGCGAAGTCCGTGACGAGACCGTCCTCGATGAGGATGAGTTTGCTGTCCTGGCCGCCTATCTCGATGACGGTGCGGACGTCCGGCACGGCGCGGACGGCGGCCACGGCCTGGCAGGTGATCTCGTTCTTGATAAGGTCCGTCCCGGTGAGCTCACCGGCCAGCGAGCGGGCGCTCCCCGTGGCGGCGGCCCCGAGGACGTGGACGTCTTCCGGCAGCGATTCCCGGAGCCGGGCAAGCCCCTCCAGCACGGACGCCACGGGGCGGCCGCCGGTGGGCATATAGAGCGAGGCAACCAGGTCATCGGCCGGGGTGAGGACGGCGAACTTGGTGGTCACGGAACCGACGTCGATGCCGAGATAGGCTTCCACAATCACTTTTTCACTATACTCCCGGGGAACCGCCACCGGCAAATCAGGCGCGGCCGCGGAACTCCTCCCGGACGCGTTCCGCGGTGGCCGGGTCCGCCAGGATGTCCGCGGCGGTCATGGCCATGGCGCGGGCGGCGTCGAGCAGGGTCCGCAGGGCCTCTTCCGTGGCCGCCACGGCGGCGAAATCCGGGGAGTGGAGCTGGACGTCCGGCGGGGCGATGCCGACGAGGGGCTGGATGGTCGGCACCAGCTGGCTCACGTTGCCGACGTCCGTGCTGAACGTCTGGAGGTTGTTGGCGCCGAGGGGTATCGAGCGCCCCACCGCCGCCAGGTTTTCCTTGAAGAGCCGGGCCATGACGCCGTTGCTCCGCATGGCGGCGTAGTGCTCGCCCCAGGCGTACTTGAGACGGGCGCCGGTGGCCTTCGACGCCCCGGCGAAGCAGGCAATGACCCGCTTCTTGAGGTCTTCGAGCAGCATATCGTCCTCGGAGCGCGCGATGAAGGTGCCGGCGGTGTGGGCGGGCACGACGTTGGCCGCCTCGCCGCCGTCCGTGATGACGCCGTGGATGCGCGACTTCTCCGGCACGTGCTGGCGGAGGGCGTCGATGGCGTTGAACGATAAAATCATGGCTTCCAGGGCGTTGATTCCCTTTTCCGGCTCGCCGGCGGCGTGGGCCGCCTTGCCGAAGAACTCCACATTGAGCGTCTCGCAGGCGAGCGTGCTCATCATGATCTGGTCGCCGCCGCCGGGGTGGGTGATCATGGCGAAGTCCACGTCCGTGAAGGCGCCGCGCTCGGCCATGATGGACTTGCCGCCGTAAAGCTCCTCGCCGGGCGTGCCGAACACGACGATGGTCCCGCCGTGCTCGTCCGCGGCGAGCTTCGCGGCCGCGGCGGCCGCCACGGAGGCGGTGCCGATGAGGTTGTGCCCGCAGCCGTGGCCCACCTTGGGGAGGGCGTCGTACTCCGCCAGGAAGGCGATGACCGGCCGGCCGCTGCCGTACACGGCCTTGAAGGCCGTCTTGAGCTTGCAGATGCCGGTCTCGACGATAAAGTCGTTCGCTTTCAGGAAACCGGTGAGGGCGGCCGCGGCGCGTTTCTCCTCGAAGGCGGTCTCCGGGTTGTCGTGGATGGTGCGGCTCAGCTCCTGGAGCTCGGGAAACCGGGCGTCGATGTCTCCGGCGATCCGGGCCTTCAGTCCGGCGATGTCCATGTTCGAGCCCCCTTCCGTCCGCCTGTGGCGGGCCGGTCTCATTATAGTCCACCCCCCGGGGGAATACCATAACGGAGGGCGTTTGGCAGCCTCGGCGGAGGGAACCGCGCGGGCGCGAAACAGGCCCCGTTCTCTTGCATAACCCCAAATTGGGTGATATAATGAAGGCGTCAAGAAGAATACTCGTGCTGCGAAGTGGGAAAATTCCCACTTTTTTGTTGCCGGAATTTAATATCGGAGGTCTCATCCGAAATGAAGAGCGATTTCCTGCTCGCCATAACACAGCTTTCGGCCGAGAAGAACCTGCCGAAAGACGTGGTGCTGACCGCCGTTGAAGCGGCCCTGGCCTCCGCTTACAAGAAAGACCTCTTCAGCCCGAACCAGAACATCGAGGTCAAGATCAGCCCGACGAGCGGGCAGGTCGAGGTCTGGGTGGAAAAGACCGTCGTCAAGAAGCCGGAAGACGTTACCGTGGAGATCGCCCTCAAGGACGCCCGCAAGATAGACAAGACCCTCCAGGAGGGCGATGTCATCATGATAGAGTCCACCCCGGAGAACGCCGGGCGCATCGCGGCGCAGACCGCCAAGCAGGTCATCCTGCAGCGCCTCCACGAGGCGGAGCACAGCGCCATCTTCGAGGAGTTCGCCGACAAGGAAGGCGAGGTCGTCAGCGGCGTCGTGCAGCGCTTCGAGGCCGGCCAGGTCCTCATCGACCTGGGCCGGACGGAAGCGGTGCTGCCGGCCTCCGAGCAGGTGCGCACCGAGCGCTACCGCATCGGGCAGCGGCTCAAGGTGGTCCTCCTCCAGGTGGCGCGGACGGTCAAGGGACCACGGGTCATCGTCTCGCGCTCCCACCCCGAGCTGCTCAAGCGCCTCTTCGAACTTGAGGTCCCGGAGGTCTACAACGGCTCCGTGGAGATCAAGTCCGTCGCCCGCGAGGCCGGTTTCCGCAGCAAGATCGCCGTGGCCGCCCGGCAGGAAAGCATCGACCCCGTCGGCTGCTGCGTCGGGCTGCGCGGCATCCGCATACAGAACATCGTCGCCGAGCTCAGCGGCGAGAAGATCGACGTCGTCCAGTGGAGCCCGGACATCGCCGCCTTCATCGCCCACGCGCTGAGTCCGGCGCATATCCTGACCGTCGAGCTGGACAAGGAAGAGCAGGCCGCTACCGTGATCGTCCCGGACCGGCAGCTCTCGCTGGCTATCGGCAAGGAGGGACAGAACGCCCGGCTGGCCGCCAAGCTGACCGGGTGGCGCATCGACATCAAGAGCGCATCGCTGGCCGAGGCCGAAAAAGCCGAGCGCGCCCAGGCCGCGGCGGCCGCCGCCGTCGAAGAAGAAGTCCCCGCCGAGGAAGAGCCGCCCGCCGCGGTCGAACCGGAGCCGACGCCTATCGAGGAGATACCCGAGTCGGCGCTGGCCGAGCTTGAATCCATCCTCACCGAAGAGCCGGCCGCCGCGGAAGTCGAAGAAGAGGTCGCCGAGGAAGAGGAGGAGGCTGTCGAGGCCGCCGAAGAGGTGCTGGTACCACCCAGGATCATCCTCCAGCAACCGGAGGAAGAAGGCAAGCAGATCCGCTTCGCCGAGGACATCATGGTGCCGCGGCGGGGTTCGTCACCCAAGGCCGGTAAGACCAAGAAGAAAAAGAAAGGCACTTTCACCAAGAAAGAGAGCGGCGAAGACGCCGTAAAAGTCCGCAAGGGCGGCCGCCACGATTACCAAACCGAGGAGGAGGAAGAATATTTCTAGCGACCGCCCGGCCGTAAGGCCGGTGCCGCAGCGGTCCTGC
>CAZOMF010000084.1:0-9654 GCA_964580635.1 uncultured Dehalococcoidaceae bacterium | reverse complement strand
GCGGTGCAAAAACGTTGACCGTTCCCGTATAATGACGTGAAGGAGGGGAGTTCCATGGCTTCCGCAGCCGCCGGCTACATCGGGACCTCGGGCTGGTCGTACCCGAAGGGAGAGGGCACCTGGAAGGGGTTTTTCTACCCGAAGGGCACGCGGGACGAGCTGGAATACTACAGCCGGTCCTTCGACACCGTGGAGGTCAACAGCTCCTTCTACCGGCCGCCGGAGCCGCGCACCGCGCAGGACTGGTCCGAACGCACCCCGGCGGATTTCCGCTTCAGTGTGAAGCTGTGGCAGAAGTTCACCCACCCGGGGATGTACGCCGAGGCGACCGGGGAGACAGCCGCCGTCGCGCAGCGGGACGTGGACCTGTTCCGGGCGGCGCTGGAGCCGCTGGCCCGGGACGGCAAGCTGGGCGTCCTGCTGGCGCAGTTCCCCCCGAGCTTTGTCAATGCCGACCAGAGCCGGAGCGTGCTGCACGGCATCGCCAACGCGTTTTCCGATTACCCCGTGGCGGTGGAATTGCGGCACCGGAGCTGGAGCGACGACCCGTCCACGGCGGCCTTCCTGCAGGAGCTCGGGCTCGCCTGGGCGAGCATCGACGAGCCGCAGTTCCGGAACTCCATCGCCGCCGAGGTACCCGTCACGGCCGGTTTCGCCTACTTCCGCTTCCATGGACGCAACGCGAAGGAGTGGTGGACGGGCAATAACGAGACACGCTATCGCTACCACTACGGGGCCGGGGAGATCGGCGAGCTGGCGGGGCGGCTGCGGGCGGCCATGAAGCAGGTACCGCTGCTGTTCGCGTTCTTCAACAACCACTGGCAGGCGTACGCGCCGCGCAACGCCACCGATCTCAAGCGGACGCTGGGCCTGCCGATCAAAAAAGATTTACAAATGCCACTCGGACTTCCGGAGGAAACCGGAGGGGTATCCCGTGCTTGAGGAGCTGTCGGTGAAAGGCTTCGGCATCATCGACGCCATTACCTGGCGGCCGGGGTCGGGCCTCAACGTCATCACCGGGGAGACCGGGGCGGGCAAGTCGCTGGTGGTGGACGCGGTGGACGCGCTGCTCTCCGGCCAGGTGAAGGAGGAGGATATCCGCCACGGGGAGGCGGCGGCGCGGGTGGAGGGGGTCTTTTCCGTGCCGTCCGGCGACGCGGCTACGGCCCTGAACAAGGTCCTGGAAGAGCGGGGCCTGAGCGAGGAGGACGGCGGGCTGCTGCTCTCCTGCGATTTCCGCCGGGCCGGCCGCACCGTGCCGAGGGTCAACGGGCAGGCGGTGCCGCGCTCCGTGCTGCAGGAGATAGGCGGGGCGCTCGTGGACATCCACGGGCAGAGCGAGCACCTGTCCCTGCTGCGGCGGGAGCACCACCTCGACATCCTGGACGCCTTCGCCCGCACGCTCGACCTGCGGCAGCAGTTCGTGGAACGGGTCAACGAGCTGCACCGGCTGGAGCGGGAGCTGGAGGGCCTCTCGCGGGGCGACCGGGAGACGGCGCGGCAGCTCGAGCTGCTTGATTTCCAAATCGACGAGATTGGCCGGGCCGAGCTGTGCGACGGCGAGGAGGAGGAGCTGAAAAACGAGCTCGTCGTCCTGGCGTCGGCGGAGAAGCTGAAGCAGGCGGCGGCCGAGGTCTACGAGGCGCTCTACGGGCAGGACGGCGTGCCGGACGGGGCGAGCGCCCTCGACCAGCTCAACCGGGCGCTGCCGCGGCTGCGGGCCATGGCCGAGACGGACGGGGCGGTGAAGCCGCTGCTCGGGACGCTCGAGGACGCGGTGCTCGGGCTCCAGGAGCTGGCGCGGGACGTCAGCTCTTACGGCGACAACCTGAATTTCGACGCGGGCCGGCTCGAAGAAGTGCAGGGCCGTCTCGAACTGATACGCACCCTCAAGCGCAAGTACGGCGACTCCATCAACGCGATACTGGCCTACGCGGAGCAGGCCGCGCGGGAGCGCGAGGGGCTGACTGATTCCGGGGCGCGGCGGGAGCTGCTGGCCGAGGAACGGGAATCTTTGCGGGCGATGCTCGGAGAGATGGCCGCGGAGCTTTCGGCGCGGCGCCAGGAGGCCGCAGTACGCCTGGCCGCGGCGGCGGGCCGGGAACTGGCCGACCTGGGCATGGGGCGGGTCGCCTTCAGCGTGACCGTGACGCGGCGGCCGGACCCGAAGGGCCTCCCCTTTCCCGGCGAGGGGACGGTCGGCTTCGGCACGAGCGGCGCGGACGAGGTCGCCTTCCTGGCGGCCACCAACCCCGGCGAGCCGCCCAAGCCGCTGGAGAAGATCGCCTCCACGGGGGAAATCTCGCGGTTCCTGCTGGCGCTCAAGAGCGCCCTGGCCGAGGCGGACGTGACGCCGGTGCTCATCTTCGACGAGATAGACATCGGCGTGGGAGGCCGGAGCGGCGAGGTGGTCGGGCGCAAGCTCTACAACCTCTCGCGGCGGCACCAGGTCATCTGCGTGACCCACCTGCCGCAGATAGCGGCCTTCGGCGACGAGCACTTTACCGTCTGCAAGCGGGAGGACGGGGGGCGGACGGTGAGCGGCATCGAGCCGCTGGCGGGCGAGGACCGCGTGAAAGAGCTGGCGGCGATGATCACGGGGCAGAAGGTGACGGCGACGGCGCTCGAAGCGGCGCGGGAGCTCATCGATAAGGCGGCGGCCTGGAAGCGGGACGCTACAGCAGATGGGACACGAACGACCAGCCCCAGACGGAGCCGAGGGTGACGAGGGCGTAGAGAATCGCCTTGCCGAGGAAGACGGCTACGAGGAACTTCCAGATCTTGAAGCGGACCATGCCGGCGGCGATGCCGGCGACGTCCATCGGCAGGACGGGGACCAGCGCGAAGACGAAGAGGGCCAGCGAGCCCCAGCGTTTCATCCAGAGGCGGGCGAGCCGCAGCATGCGGTTGTTGCCGACCATGTAGTGCCCGGACAGGCCCACGGCGTAGCCGGTCAGCTCGCCGAAGGTGCCGCCGGCGGCCCCGACCACGCCGATGAGGACCGGGTTGAAGGTCACGCCGAGGGCGAAGAGCAGCAGCAGGCTCGGCATGGGGAGGATGACGGTGGCATTGCCGATGAGACCGATGAGAAACGCCCCCAGGTAGCCCCAGTTGCCGAGCTCGGCAACGTAGGACCGCTCCAGGTACAGCGCGACCATCACCGCGATGACGAAGACAATCGAAGCCGCCGGGACGAGACGGCCGCGCCACGTCTTCTTCCCGGCGGCCCCGGCCGGTCCGGTCCGTGGGACAGGTTCTACCACGCTGGGGACCATGTTTGTCCCGTCATTTCACTACTCCACCCGTTTGAGAGACGACCCTCCGGTGACGCTGATTGAGCCCATGGTGGGTCGGCCGGAATAGGTGAGGCGCGAGGCCCCGGAGAGGTCGGCATCGATGCGGCCGGTGGCGGCGATATAGGCGGTGGAGGCGCCGCTGAGCACGACACCGGCATTGCCGACGTCGAGGCCGCTGAGCTCAGCGCGCGAGGCGCCGGAGCCGTCTATCTTCACGTTGCCGCCGGAACCGTCGATATCGATGCTGGAGGCGCCGGACAGCCCGATATCGGTCGAGGAGGCGGTCAGGTTGCCGGTGATGCGGCTGGCGCCAGAGGCGTTCGCCTGGAACGGTCCGGTGACGAGGCCCATCTTGAGGCTCGAGGCGCCGGACAGCTTGGCCGTGAACGCCCCGGCGGTGGTAAAGTTCTCGGCCGTGGCGGAAACGGCGCCGGAGATATCGAGGCCGGTGAGTTCCGGCATGGTAATGACGGCCTTCGGTGCCTGGCTGAAGCTGAGGCCGAAGTTCCACGGCTGCTTGACCGTGAACACGAGGGTATCGTCCTGGACCCGGACATCGAGCTTGTCCAGGTAGTTCTTGCCGGCGAACAGGCTGACGCTGTAGTTGTCCGAGGGGACGACCTCCAGCTGGAACGCGTGACCAATCTCTATTTTCGTGAACCCCGTTAAATTGGTATATATCCGGTTCTCAAAGGGCCCCGCGGCGGAGTTGCGGTCGATCCGCACGCACCCGGCCAGGACGCCGGTCGTGGCAATGAGAAGAACCATCGGCAGCACCCAGAATATCCTTTTGCTTTTCATTATAAGACCTCACATCCCTTGACTGATAGTCAGATACCCCGGTGGGCTATTCGCGCACCAGCAGGGCCTTGGCCAGGGCGCCGTGCATTTTTCCGAGCACCTTCACCAGGTGCATGGTGGCGGTGAGGAGCAGGATGCCGCCGATGACGATGAAGGGCATGGCCCACGCCTGCGTAAAATACTCCGACGAACGCGTCACGAAGGTCGGCAGATCATACACGAGCTCGGCGATGGGCCGGCCGATGAGCCAGGCCGAAGCCGAGACGAGCGCCACGATAACGGTGAAGTAGAAGATGCCGAGTACGAGCTGAAGATTCATGTAGAGCATCGACGTCCAGGTCTGGCGCTGGGCGAGCAGGTATTTCAGCTTGCCCCAGAAACCGACGTCCCGGCGGGTGAAGAGAGGACGGTGCGGCATGCGGACGCCGAGCAACGCCTCCACGAGTTTCCCTTCCATCAGGGCGATGCCGCGGACGGAGAAGAGGAAGAGGAGCAGCAGGACGACGCCGAAAATGAGCGGCAGCATACCCACCGATACGCTGAAGCCGGTCCAGAACCAGGTGAAGTAGATGATGCCGGTGCCGAAGGCGATGAGGAGGAAAAGGAGGGCGCCCCAGGCGCGCGGCTCGGCGAAGACCCCGAAGAATTTCAGGAAAAAGTTACGGGTGTCCGGCGGGGCGGGGACGGGGACGGGCGCGGGTATGGTGACGTCCTTCACCACCGGGCGGGGGCGGCTGATGAGGGCCTCGTTCTCGCGGTAGGCGGCGGCCACCTCGGCGGGGGTGCCGTAGGCCTCGATGACAGCGTCGAGGGCCTGCCCGCTTCCCTCGCCGGCGGGGGCCTCGAGGGCGGTGCGCAGGTACTCCTCGGCGTCGGCGAGGGCGTCCTGGACGGTGGCGCGGTCGGCCCCGGCGAGCTCCTTTTTCAGCTGCTCCAGATAGGTCTCGATACTAGTCATCTTCTTCCCCTCCCTTCAAAATCGTTTCCACGAAGCCGGCGGTCTGGCGCCAGACCTCCTCCCAGCGGGCGAGGGTGGCGCGGCCGGCGGTGGTGATGCGGTAGTAGCGGCGGGGCGGGCCGGACACCGATGGTTCGACCTCGCTGGCGAGCAGTCCGGCGCTCTCCATCGAGCGGAGAACGGGGTAAAGGGCACCCTGTTTCATCATGCCGGTATCATGGAAGCCGGCCTCGAGGAGCTTGGCGATCTGGTAGCCGTACATGGGTTCCGAAGCCCGGCCGAGGACGCTTAAAAGGACGAGGGACGACGTGCCGGCGGCCATTTCCTTCTGGAACTTCCTGACGGCTTCCTGTAGTTCGTCCATACGGTCCTCCTTTCTCAACCGACCCGGCCTAGTAAGGATTTCACCCTGATACTAAATGCCGGTTGTTATCAAGTTTTTACTATTACCAAGTCAATAATAGTAACGGGAAGTCGACAGGTCAACAGCATTCAAGGATGCTGGCAAGCATAAATAATCCCCTGTAGCCATAAGTATGGTAATAGCTCATGTTTTCAGATAATAATAATATATTTTCCGGCGTATACTGTGTTTTTCATGCTATAGAAAGCTGTGACAGCGATGGCGGTGCGGAGAAAAGACGTTCGGATTGTTCGCTGTGCCTGCAATGACGGTGGGGTAGTAGACCGTCAAGATTTAACACGGGAACAGGTTGGCCGGCCGAACTGGTTCCCGCTTTCGCGGGAATGACAACGGCTTGCCCGTCCTTCGACAGGCTCAGGACGAGCGGATAAAGGGAGAGGGGGCTAGGGGTACTGGAGCTGGAGGGCCTTGACGCCGGTGACGACGTGGTTGATGTGCCACTCGTGGACGGCCTCCTCGACGGCCTCCGGAGTATCGACGATGCGGAGAATATCGAAGTCCTCGGCATTGATGGCACCGGCCTTGAGGACGGTTTCGCGGAGCCAGGCGACGAGGCCGGCCCAGTAGTCGGCCTTGTAGAGGATGACGGGGAACGGCTTGATCTTTTCCGTCTGGATAAGGGTGAGGACCTCGGTGAGCTCATCGAGGGTGCCGAGACCGCCGGGCATGATGACGAAGGCGGTAGCGTACTTCACCAGCATCACCTTGCGCACGAAGAAGTGGTGAAAGGTGATGGAGCGGTTGGCGTAGATATTGCAGGCCTGCTCCAGGGGGAGCTCGATGTTGAGGCCGATAGACTTGACGCCGGCCTCGGCAGCGCCCTTGTTGGCGGCCGCCATGACGCCGGGGCCGCCGCCGGTCATGATGTTGAAACCGGCCTTGCCGAGCAGCGCGGCCGTCTTCTCCACCTCCTGGTAGAGGGCGGCTTCCGGCTGGGTGCGGGCGGAGCCGTAGATGGTGACGGCGGGCATGATATCACCAAGAGAATCGAAGCCCTCGACGAACTCGCCGATGATGCGGAACATCCGCCACGATTCTTCTTTTTCCAGCTCATTGATCTCGTATCTGTTGGCCATGGGTGCCTCCCGGGAGCGGGGCTATTCCAGCCGGACCGCCTGGTTGTAGTAGGGAACGAGGGCGTCGTAGCCGGTCTTCTCCTCCAGGTAGCGGGCGAAGTGCTCGGCGGACTTTTCCTCGCCGTGGGTGATGAAGACCTTCTTCGGCTTGTTCTTGAGGGTGGAGAGCCAGTGAAGGAGGTCGTCGCGGTCCGCGTGGGCGGAGAAGCCGCCGATATTCTCGATGCGGGCCCGGACGGTGCGCGGCTCCCCGAAGATGCGGACGCTTTTCGCGCCCTCCATGATCTGCCGGCCGAGGGTATGGTCCGCCTGGTAGCCGACGAAGAGAATGGTGGACTCCGGCCGGGAGATGTTGTTGACGATGTGGTGCTTGATGCGCCCGCCGGTAACCATGCCGGAGCCAGCGATGATGACAGCGCTCTTCCTGAGGAAATTGAGCTCCTTGGATTCGTCGGTCGTTTCCACCATCTTGAGGTGGGGGAAATCGAACGGGGAGTGGCGGGCGTCCAAGAGTTTCTGCATGTCGGCGTCGAACAGCTCGTGGTGGCGCTTGAAGACCTCGGTGATCTTGATGGCCATGGGGCTGTCCAGGTAGACATCGATGGGCTGTATCCTGCCTTCGACAAGGAGCCCGTTGAGGTAGTAGAGGATCTCCTGGGCGCGCTGGAGGGCGAAGCTGGGAATAACGATGTGGCCGCCGGCCTTGACGGTCGAGTTGATGATCTCGGCGAGCTGGCCGGGGATATCGTGCGGATCGCCGTGGGTACGGTCGCCATACGTGGACTCCATGACGATATAGTCCGGCGAGACGAGGGGTTCCGGGTCTTCCAGGATGGGGCGGTGCCAGCGGCCGAGGTCGCCGGAGAAGACGAGGGTGCGTGAGGCGGCGCCTTCATCGAAGACGAGACGGATCATGGAGGAGCCGAGGACGTGGCCGGCGTCCCGGAAGGTGGCGGTGACGCCGCTCGCCAGGCGGAGGGGGGTGTCGTACGCGACGGTATCGAAGAGGGGGAGGGTCTTTTCCACGTCCGCCATGGTGTAGAGCGGCTCTTCCGGGAACGGGCCCTGCCGGCCTTCCTTCCGGTGCCGTTTTTTCTTGTAGGCGGCGTCCTCTTCCTGGAGCTTGGCGGAGTCCTGAAGGATTATCTGGGCGATGTCCGCGGTGGCCGGCGTGGTAATGATACGGCCGCGAAAGCCCAGGGCAGCCAGCCGGGGCAGCATGCCGCAGTGGTCCAGGTGGGCGTGGGTGAGGAGGACGGCCTCCAGCGAGCCGGGATCGACGCGGAAGGGCTCCCAGTTGCGGTAGAGAAAATGGTGCTCCTGGTACATGCCGCAATCGACCAGGAACCGGGTGCCGCCGGCCTGGAGCAGGTAGCGGGACCCGGTCACGTTTCGGGCGGCCCCGCAGAACGTCAGGGTGGTTTCCATAGACGGACCTCCTCGATGGTCAATCATACCATTTACGAAGGAGCATCGTCCAAAGAGAAGGCTAGGAACGGTGGCTGCGTTCGTCGTTGCGCCGGCGGACCTCGGTGCGGAGGCGGTAGTAGCCGTAGAGGAAGACCAGGAAGAAGGGAATGCCGATAACGAACGGCCAGGGGCTCTCGTAGAGGGACCAGTTGCCGACGTTGGCGGCAGCGCCGAGCATGACGAGCGTACCGGCGAGACCGATGACGATAAGGGCAAACGCTAGTTTCATGAGCTCGCCTCCCAAACAAGTCGCGGTAGCGGCGGGGCGGGCCGCACGGCCCGCCCCGCCATTCAGTATACCACTATTCGCTGGGCACGAGCGGGCTGTAGACGCCCGCCTTGAGGATAACGTAGCGCAGGCCGACGCCGCCGAAGATGGTGCAGACGCCGGCGGTAATGTAGGCCGCCGGGGCGACGGTGGCGTTGAAGGCGAAGGGCGCGATGAGGCCGAGCGGCACCACCATGCCGATGACGACGACGACCAGCCAGAACACCAACGATACCTCGCCGGTGAGGATGCGCTTGACGGAGTCCTGCGCGTTGGTGTTGCCGTAGGACGAGCCCCAGAGGTAGATGGCCGTGAACACCGCGTAGCCGACGAGGACGTAGAAGCTGGCGCGGGCGATGTCCGTGATCTGGGCGGCGGGCTGGCCCTGGGAGGCGAGCAGCAGGATGCCGAGCCCGCCGGTAAGCCCGGCCACCACGAAGAGGATGGGTACGATGGCCGAGTTCCAGAGCTTGATCGCGCCGACGAAGCCCACGACGAAGCCGCTGTACACAGCGACGCCGAAGGCGAAGATGCCGGCGAACACCTTGAAGACGGTCTCCGCCGCGGTGGCGCCGGGCGCCCACTGGCGGATGGCGAGCTGGATGGCGGCCGCCCCGATGAAGAGGGTGATGAAGAGGAAGCCCCGGGTTATCCAGGACGATCTCACCCGCAGGAGCATGCGCCAGAAGCGCTTCGGCTTGCTGAGGTGGGCCATGTCCGTGAGGCCGGTGGCCATGGCGAGCAGCCAGGCGACGAACATGCCGATGGTGCTATCGAAGTAGAGCGAGGCCAGGTAGAGGCCCCCGGCAATGCCGCCGAAGAAGAGGGCGAAGGCGACCATGATGCCGTGGCCTTCGATCCAGTCCCGCTGCGGCGTGTATTTGACCATGAATTCCCATGGCTTGGATTGAATCACCGCCGTATTCCTCCTTTCATTCCTTTCTCCGGCTAATCCAGGTAGTAGAGCGAGGGCTTGGTATCGTACTCCTCGTGGAAGGCGACGCCCTTGCGCTCCTTGATGAGCCGGTTGACCTCGCTGTAGCCGTCGTCCAGGTCACCGAAGGTGATGGCCTGGGTGGGACAGACGATCATGCAGGCGGGGGAGGCGTCCCGGTCCACGCCCGGGACGAGGCCCTGGGCCATGCCGGAGTCTATCCGTTCCTTGCAGAAGACACACTTCTGGACGACGCCCTCTTCGTGAGGATAAAGCTCGCGGCCCATCTGCTCGTGAGGGGTGAGGCCCTGGCCGGGGAAGTACCCCTCGCCCTCTCCCTCGTAGAAGGAGCGGGCCTGGTAGGGGCAGGCGATCATGCAGTAGCGGCAGCCGACGCACTTGGTCTCGTCCACCCAGACGATGCCGT
>CAZOMF010000083.1:0-9699 GCA_964580635.1 uncultured Dehalococcoidaceae bacterium | reverse complement strand
CCAGGGGAACGCCAACGGCCAGAGCGTCGACAAGGACAACAACGGCCAGGGGAACACCAATGGCCAGAGCGAGGACAAGAGCAACAATGGTCAGGGTCAGACGAACAACAATAACGACCAAGACCAGACAAATGGTAACCAGGGCCAGGGGCAATCGAACTCCGCCGGCAAGAATGAAGACAAAGGCAACAACGGCCAGGGTCAAGGGAACCTCAACGGCCAGGGTAACAACGAAACGAACGATGAATCACCGGCGTCGGTCGACGGTACGAGCCCCGCGAGCGACAACCAGACAGCCCCGGACGCCGCGCTGACCGGCGATGAAATCAAGGGCCATACCCAGGGTAACGGTAATAATAAAAATAAGACATGAGGCTGCCGACCTGACTGACACCAGCAGCTGAAAACAAGCGGGTCTCCCCCCACAATTGATTTCCCCGGCTTCCGTAACGGCAACGGAGGCCGGGGAAATCTCTGTTTGTCGGAGAAAGGACCGTGGTTACGGACGGTACGTCCGGGCGACTTCCAGCATGGCTTTCACGTTCTCGAACCGAGCATCGACGGGTTCCTCTCAGCCGGCGCCGAGGATGAAGCCGCCGCCCCGGCCCACCTCGTCGATGAGGCGTTTGCAGTAGGCCTCGACCTGGGCGGTGGTCCCCAGCGAGAGCAGGCGCGCCGGCACGTCCCCCATGAGGCACATGCGGTCGCCGAGGAGCTCCTTGGCCTTGAAGATGTCCGTCATGCTGTCGAAGTGGAGGACGTAGCGGCCTTCCTTCGGGAACTGCTGGAAATAGGGGAGCACCTTGGTCCAGTCCTGGTCGAGGTGGAAAAAGACGGTGAGGCCGCGCTCGACCATCATCTCCACCACCATGAGGAGCTGGGGGAAGGCGAACTTCTCGAAGAAACGGGGCGAGATGAAGCCGGACGATTCGCGGTTGGCGGGAAGGGTCACGGCCCGGGTGTCCGCGTCGAGGCCGGCCAGCACGGTCTCCAGCACGTCCGGCATGATAGCTTCCAGCGCGGCGATGACCACCTCCGGCCGGCGGTAGAGGTCCAGCAGGAACTTCTCGAAAGAGCGCGCGAAAGAGAGGACCTCGAAGGGAAGGATGATGGGGTTACCGGGCATGATAAAGACGTCCCGGTCCTCGTACCAGCGGCGGAAGCGGGCGGTATCGAAGGCGGGCCGCTCTACCCGGGACACCCCGGCGAAAACGCGGGGCGCCAGGACATCGTCGACGAAGCGGTACCAGCCCTTGTCGATGAGAGCGGGGTAGTCCTCCGCCGTCATGAGCTCGACCTCGTCGTACTGGGGGATGACGTCCGGCGGGAGGTCCACACCGGGCATTTTTACCTTGACCGGCATGAACTTGAAGCCCTCCGGGGAGTTGCCGAGGCAGGCAGCCATGAGGTTGATCATATCGGAGCCGCCGAGGTCTTCGAAGGTACGCTGCTTGAGCTCAAGGAAAAGATCGGGCTGGTTGATGATATCGGCGATGGGCACGCGGTGGTAGCGGGCCGAGAAATAGCTGAGCACGAGCGACGTGGGCACGCGGTCGGTGGGCCGGTGCTCGATGGCGGCCTCGATACGCTCCCGCGGGGTCATGGTCTGTAACATGGGCGATTCCTCTCCGGCTGGAATGCTGCGGGAAATTTCCTCCATTGTAAACGATAGCCGGAAGCCGGACAAGCCGCCCGGGACCATTTGAGTTTCCCGATGATACCTGCTACCATCGTTATAATCTGCCGGAGCCCCCCGGATTTCCCGCCAGGGGTGACCTGTTTCTTCCTGATGCCGGCGAACGCGAAAAGGAGTTGACATAACGATGCCGAGCAAACCCGACAACTGGGCCGAGATGACGCCGGAGGAACGGCGGGGATGGCGGCTGGAGAACCTCAGGAACTCCGGCCGAAACGTGCAGTTCGTCAGCCCGCAGGCGGAGAAGAACTACCAGACGCGCGTCAACCGGCTCATCGACGTGTACAACGTGAAGGAGCCGGACCGCGTCCCGCTCAGCGCCATGCCCGGCAACCTGCCGATGGCGATGGCGGGACTCGACACGCGGACCACCTTCTACGAGCCGGAGAAGGCCTTCGAGGCGGCGATGACGTTCAACGACCGGTACGCCGAGGAGATCGAGGCGTTCTCGCTGCCGGTACAGGTCTCCGGTCAGTTCATGGAGGCGCTCGGCTACAGGCTCTACGCCTGGCCGGGGCACGGCCTGCCGGACAACGCCGGCGGGTGGCAGTTCATCGAGGGCGAGTACATGACGGCCGACGAGTACGACGACCTCATCCGCGACCCCTCCGACTTCTGGCTGCGCAAGTACCTGCCGCGGGTGGCCGGGGCGTTCCAGCCGTTCAAGCTGTTCCAGCCGCTGACGAACATCATCGAGAACGTGCAGATCAACACGCTGGGGCCGTTCTCCCAGCCGGCCGTCCAGGACATGTTCCGGACGTTCATCAAGGCGGGCGAGGCGTTCGCCCGGGCGCAGGCGGCCGCCATGCCGTATTACGGGAAAGCGGCGGAGTACGGCTTCGCGGCGAGCTTCGGCACGCTGTGCTTCGCGCCGTTCGACGTCCTCGGCGACACGCTGCGCGGCACGACGAACATCATGAAGGACATGTTCCGGCGCCCCAAGAAACTGCTGGCGGCGCTCGACGTCATCACGGAAGTCACCATCTCCAACATGCTGGAGAACCCGAACATCGACAACATGTACATGGTCGGCTACCCGCTCCACAAAGGAGCGGACGGCTGGATGTCGCAGCAGCAGTTCGATACGTTCTACTGGCCCTCGCTGAAGCGGGTGATGGACGCCTTCATCAAGGAAGGTCTCATCCAGAGCCTGTTCGCGGAGGGGAGCTTCAATACCCGCCTCGAGCACGTGAACCAGTTCCCCAAAGGGACGGTGACCTGGCGGTTCGACCAGACGGACATGGCCAAGGCCAAGGAAATACTGGGCAAGGACTGCTGCATCCAGGGCAACGTCCCGACCTCGCTGCTGGTGACGTCCACGCCGGACAAGGTGAAGGAATACTGCCGGAACGTCATCGAGACGTGCAAGCCCGGCGGCGGCTACGTGCTCTGCCCCGGGGCCGGCGCCGAGAACCCCAAGCTGGAGAACCTCAAAGCGATGGCGGACGCTGTCAACGAGTACGGCTGGTACCGCTAGGCCCCGGCTGACAAAGGAGGACCCGACATGGCTGACGGAAGCAAGATAGCAGTACTGAACCCGGCGTGCAGCAACAACGCGGTGGCGCGGGTACCGCTCGCGCCGCGGACGTTTCAGAGCCTCGAAGGAAAAACGGTCTACTTCGTCGATATCGGCTGGGGCGGGCCGGAAGCGGCCTACGATGTCTTCCAGATCGTGGCGCAGCGCTTCAAAAAACGTTTCCCCGGTATCACCCCGAAGGTGGTGCGGAAGAACGGTTTCTTCGCCGCCGACGACCCGGAGCTGTGGGACGAGATCAAGGAAAAGGGCGACGCGGCCGTCCTCGGTATAAGCTGCTGAGACGCCTGCGCGGCGGCCGTGAGCCGCTTCGCCGTGACGCTGGAGAAGATGGGCGTTCCCACGGCGCCCTGCACCGGGGAGAACGTGGGCGAATACATCAAGACCTACGACAAGCTCTACAACACCGGCATGCCGCTCCGCTTCACGGTGTTCCCGCTGCCCATCGCCGGGATGCCGCGGGACGCGCACGAAAAGTACGTCGATGGGAACGACCCGCTGACCGGGGAGCCGATTTTACAGGAGCTCATCGACGCACTGACGAAGCCACTGTCCGGGGAGGAGCAATTGACCGGGACGCCGCCGGGCTCGGTGGTCGAGCCGCGGCTGCTGCCGGCGGACACCGAGGAGAACCTCCAGGAGCTCTTCAAGGCGAAGGACTGGACCGACTACCTGCCCGTCACGCTGCCGACGGAAGAGCGGGTGGCGGCGATGCTGAAAGGCACGAGCCGCCAGCCGGACGAGGTCGTCAAGACGCTCATGTGGCCCGGCGGGGCGCGGCAGATGACGGTCGAGAAGGTGGCCGTCTGCGCGGTGATGGCCGGGGCCAAACCGAAGCACCTGCCGGTCATCCTGGCGCTGTCCACGTTGGCGCCGCTCGGGAACTCGACGACGTCCATGTCCAACATGATCATCGTCAACGGGCCGATACGGAACGAGATAGGGATGAATTCCGGCATCCACGCGCTCGGTCCGCACAACGAGAGCAACGCCGTCATCGGGCGGAGCTTCATACTGCTCTCGAAGACGGCGGGCAACCTCCACGCCGGGACGACGGCCTTCAGCTCGCTCGGCACGAACCTGCACTACAACAACGTCTGCTTCGCCGAGAACGAGGAAGCGCTGCCGGAGGGCTGGCAGCCTGTCCACGTGCAGTTCGGCTACCAGCCGGAGGACAGCGTGGTGACGCTGGGGACGGGGTGGACGATGATATCGAGCGTCGGGGAGGCGCAGCTTTCCTACCCGCCGCAGCTCCTGATACGCGACTACATGCGGGCGCTCTCGGGGTCGGGCTCGGCGGCGCTGCTGATGGCCGACCCGCTCATCGCGCAGATGCTCCACGACCAGCAGGGGTTCACCACCAAGGAGAGCCTGGGCGAATGGCTGGCGGACAACGTGAAGATACCGGTGCAGCAGTACTGGGGCAACGGCATCATCGCCACCTTCGGCTGGAGTTTCGGCGAGCACGGCATGGAGCCGTACTCCGGCTGGCAGAAGATCCCGCCGGAGGAGCTGATCGCCCCCTTCATCAACAACCGCGGCATCAACACCGTCGTGGTGGGCGGCCAGACGAACAACCTGTGGTACGTCACGGACTTCCGGCTCAGCAAGGGGGTCTCGATCGACGACTGGCGGTGAGCAACGAGCGGAACGGAGAGAGACATGGCGAACGACGATATCGCGCGCATCAGCTGCGAGGAGCTGAAGCGGTGCATCGATAACAACGAGCGGCCGATCATCATCGATACGCGCCACAGCGGCAGCTACGGCCGGGGGCACATCCCCGGAGCGGTCAACATTTTCTACGACGAAGGCGGCGACCCCATGGAGCGGGAGATGATGCTGGCCTCGCTGCCCGGCGGCCGGCTGACGGTCATCTACTGCGATTGACTGGACGACGGCATCAGCGCCAGTCTGGCGCAGGAAATGGTCGACCAGCGGTTCGACGCGGCCAACCTCAGGGCGCTCAGCGGGGGCATCTCCCGCTGGTTCGAGCTCGGCTATGAGCTGAGATAGCCGGCGCCCGACCTATTTGCAGCCGTGGAACGCCTCCCGCAGGGCGGAGAGGTAATCGTTGGTGAAGCGCTTGCCGATGGACGACTCCGGGGCGATGTTATCGAAAGCGTGGAAGGCCCCGGGATACACGTGCAGTTCCGTCAGGATGCCGGCCTCCACGAGGCGTTCGGCGTAGCGCACGCTCTCGCCGCAGAAAAGGTCTATCTCGCCGACGGCGATGTAGGACTGGGGCAGTCCCTTCACATTGTTCGAGCGGCAGGCCGAGGCGTAGGGCGAGACGCCCTCGCCGCCGGGCTCGGCGCCCAGATAGGAACGCCAGCCGATCTTGTTGTTTTCCCGGTTCCAGAGAGGTGCGTCGCGAACGGTCTCGCTGGCCGGGATGACGTTGCAGTCGTCGATCATGGGGTAGATCAGCATCTGGTAGACGAGGGGCACCTCGGCGCGGTCGCGGGCGAGGAGGGCGAGACCCGCCGCCAGGCCGCCGCCGGCGCTGGCGCCGCCGACCGCCAGCCGGTCCCGGTCGATACCCAGTTCATCGGCATGGGAAGCCATCCACTTGAGGGCGGCGTAGCAGTCCTCGACGGGAGCGGGGAAGGGGTTTTCCGGGGCGAGGCGGTACTCGACGCTGACGACCACGCACGAGGCCATGAGGGCCATGCGCTTGGCGTTGGGGGCATCGAGCTCGGCGCTGCCGACGACGTAGCCCCCGCCGTGGATCCAGAGCAAAGCGGGGAGGGGGTTCTCCGGCTGGCGGGGAGGGGAGTAGATCTCCATGGCGACGTCCGGCGCGCCGTCCGGGCCGCGCACGAGGCGTTTTTCGGTAGTGATGGTCTCGAGGCCGGGCAGGTTTATCTCCGGCACCGGCATCCGCATAGGATTGGCGCGGAGGGAAGCGATGTCGTTCAGATCGACGCGGGGCATCTGCAGCGTCATCTCGAGGGCGTCTTTCAGCTCCGGGTGGACGCGGTCCATGAAATCATCCATATTTCTCTCCCTGCGGGGTTATTCGGAAAAATCCGGTAACGTTTCTTGCCGCTATTGTAACCCAAACGGGAGAGAAATCCAAAAAGGAACGATGAAGAACCTCTTGTCTTGTCCCCCGATGGCGGGGGGTGTATAATCGTCGCAGCCGCGGCGGACCGCGGCACGAGCGAGAGGCTGCGTCGATTGGACACTGATCTGGTCGTCCGGGTGGTTGTCATCTGCGCCGTGGCGGGCGCGCTCTCCGGCCTTTTCATCATGTGGTTCAACCGGGACAAGCTGAAGCGCCAGCAGCAGTTCCTCAGGTACTATTTCTACGGGGCGTTCGTGGTATCTTGCCTCGTCATTCTCATCTTTCTCATCTGGGTCATCCTCAAGCGGTTCGGCATTGATCTGTTCCCCACGTAGGGACGCCCCCGCGTACAGCAAGGGCGTCTTGACGAGAGGAACGACCGACGGGTCGGACCGGGGGTAAGCCCGTCACCGCCGGCCGTTCTTGATGTGGTTGGACTCATCGTCCGGGGAAGGCGATGCGTGCAGGATATCCGGGTGGAACACCATATAGACGAGCGAGCCGAAGCCCGGTACGAGCATGATGAGGGCCAGCCAGGGTGTCTTCCGGCCGCCGAGGACACGGCTGCGGTTCATAAGGTCGGTCATCATGATACCGGCGAGCACCCAGTGGATGATGCTGAAGAGGACGATGCGCAGCAGCCAGTCGTTACTCATGACGTCCGTTCGCGACCGTGCCGGGATGGAGGCGTTCCGCCAACCGGCGCTCCAGGGCCTGGCGGCGTTCGCACTCGTTGCGGAGCTGGCCGACGAGCCCGCCGAGCGCCCCGGCGAACACGATGAACAGGCTCATGCGGAGAAGCGCGTCCGGGTAGGGCGAGATGAAGAAGGCGCGCGGCAGAAAGATGAGGAAGCTCACCAGCGTGACGATGACGGCCCCGCGGACGCGGCCGCAGTAGCCGGCGTAGATGATGGGCGCCAGGAACAGGAGCCGGTGGACGTCGTGGATGCCGTAGAAGAAATCACGGCGTACGGCGTCCCATGACGCCCAGTCGATGAGTTCCCCGAAGTAGTAGAACAGGGAGCAGACGGCCAGCATTATCGGTACGGCGAGGCATTTCATCAGTTTCTTTTTCATTTTTCTCACCACCTCCCGTGGCAAGAGATATCAGGCCGTCGTGCCGTGCCCGGTCCCTGAGCCGCCGGCGATCGGCAGCAGCTTGTGGGCGAGCCAGACGACGAGCAGGCCATCCGCCACCAGCCCGGCGGACACCGCGAACTCCATCCAGTGCGGGAAGTAGGTGAAGCCGGGGCGCATGCCCATGGCCAGCATGCTGACGTCGAAGCGGTTGAGCATCAGGCCGGCGATGACGAGCACGGCGCTCCAGAACACGGCCCGGCGGCTCCGGCGGACGGATGGGAGGGAGAAGAGCCACATGGGCAGCAGGACGCCGATGACCACCTCGGTCCACCAGAGTGCGCTGTAGTGGCCGGAGGTGAAGACGAGGCCGAGATTGCCGCCGGCGGCCAGGGTCGCCAGTTTCAGGAGCAGATAGGCGCCCAATATGTAGGGGATAGCCCTGCCCAGTCCACCGAGGACCTCCGTCTCCAGCTTGTGACCGAAGATGCGGGTGGTGATGGTGGACTCGAAGATGACCATGGCCGGACCGACGGCGACGGCCGAGGCGAAGAACAGGATCGGCAGGGCCGGCGTGTACCACAGCGGGTGGAGGGCGGTCGGCATCATGAGGAGCATCGAGCCGAGCGACGACTGGTGGAGGGTGGAGAGCACGACGCCGGCGATGACGAGCGGTATCTGGATGCTGCGGATGACCTTGAGCGGCACGCGCCAGTTGAACTTCTCGAAAACGGCCGGGCTGAACTCCAGCGCCAGCACGATGGTATAGCTCATCACGCAGAGACCGACCTCAAAGAGCGGCGAGTGCGGGTTCCAGCTGATCATGATATGCCAGATATACCAGGGCTGCCCGAGGTCCACCAGCAGCGCCAGGATAACGAGAGTATAGCCCAGAAAGGCAGTGAGGACGGCCGGACGGACGACGGCGTGGTACTGCTTCAAGTTGAACACATACACCGCGCCGGCCAGCGTAAAACCGCCGGCGGCCAGGGCCACGCCGCAGTAGAGGTCGAAGCTGATCCAGAGGCCCCAGGCGCGGCCGTCCGAGAGATTCGAAATAGCCCCCAGTCCGTAAATGAACCGGTAGATGATGACCGCCAGCCCGACCAGCACGAGGGCGGTCAGCGCCAGTGTCCCCCAGGGTACCGTCCGTTTGCGCTGTATCATAGCGTCACCTGCGTGTCTTGTGCTCTTCGGCGGCCTCATCGGCCAGCCGCTGCTTGCGTTTAAATACCCAGTAGACGCCGGACATGACGGCCGCCATACCGACCAGCACCGGCGGCACGACGCCGACGGCCCGCTCCACGTTGGCGGTGACGGCGCCCGTGTCCAGGGTCGGGAAGCCGAGCATCTCGAAGGGGACCGGCGAGATGTAGAGCCAGGACGTGCCGCCGAGCTCCTTCTCGCCGTAGATGTGGTGGACGTAGCGGTCCGGCTCCCGGGCCATCCGCAGGCCGGCTTCCAGCAGGAGGTCCTTGCGGTCCTCACCGAAGGTAAGGGCGCCGGTCGGGCAGGCCTCCACGCAGGCCGGGAGCATCCCCACGGCGAGGCGGTCGGCGCAGAGATCGCACTTGCGGACCCAGGGGACGGGGCTGCCCCACTCGTAGGCGGGAATACCGAACGGGCAGGCGACGATGCAGTAGCGGCACCCGAAGCATTTGCTCTGGTCGTAGATGACCGGCCCCTCCTCGGTCTTTTGGAGGGCGCCTACCGGGCAGGCCGTGGCGCAGGCCGGTTCCAGGCAGTGCATGCACTGGATCTTGGTGGCGACCCGGAGTGATTTGCCGTTGTACTCCACGTCCTTGTAGCGGACCCGCGTCCAGGTGGTGGGGGTGAGTGGCACGGGGGTCGATTTCACGGTGAGGAGGTCGGAAGAGCCGGGGTTGTGAGCAGCAGCGCAGGCCTGGGCGCACTGGCCGCAGCCCAGGCACTTGGTGGCGTCATGCAGAACGGCTATCGGCATGGTGGCCTCCTTTCTGCCGTCGCCGCGCCGGTCCGGGGCGCGGCGATGGCGGACATCGGTCTACCGGGGCTCGATGACTTCGTGGTGCGCATGACGCTGGGCCTTGAGGAAGCGGACGAAGCGGGCCCCCGCCTGCCACAGGAACATGAGCAGTGTGGCCGCAAGGGAGAAGGCGAGCATTCCAACGATGAGCAGCATTATGAGAGCCATAGGGCACCCCCTTTCCGGGTACCGACCCGGGTTACTCCAGCGTGAAACCTTTGACGATGGTATCGAGGGCCGAGTGTCGGTTCGTCCGGGCGGTCCGATGCCGGACGTCTTTCCAGGACCGGACAAGGCTCGAAACGAGGACGAACCAG
>CAZOMF010000082.1:0-9957 GCA_964580635.1 uncultured Dehalococcoidaceae bacterium | reverse complement strand
CGCCGCCCCAGACCTCGAGGGAGAAGAAGCCGACCTTATCGAGCTCCTCGGCGATAGGCAGCATATCCCGGGTGCGCATCCGCGTCGCGATCAACGACTGATGGCCGTCCCGCAGGGTCAAATCCGTAATCTGAATTCCCATGGCTACCTCGCTGTAAGTGAATTCCGCCAGTCTCCCGGCCGGAAAGGAAAAACTGCGCCGAACTCTTTATTGTACGATACCGGGGCGGTGCAATACCACCTCGGAGCGGAGGACGGGCCGATTGACACGAGCGGACCGGGACGTTATAATGCGAACTGGAATACGCGCATTACGTTGCTCTATAAAGTGTAAGCCAACGACGGTTTACCTGTCAACCGAACGCCGAGGAGAACAAAGGGTGGAAAAAGGAAGCTGGACATTCCTCTCCAATCACGGGCGGGTGCTCGTCTACCTGGCCAAGAACCCGCGCAGCACCACAGAAATCATCTCCAGAGAAGTAGGGCTCTCACTGCGGGGAGTCCAGAAGATCATCTCCGACCTGGAAGCGGGCGGCTACGTGGCCCGGAGCAAGGAGGGGCGGCGCAACCGGTACACCATCCATCCCGACCGGCCGATGCGCCACCGGCTGGAAAGCGACCATGCCGTGGGGGAAATCCTCATCGCGATGGGAGCACGAAAATAGGGGCCCCGGACAACTCCTAACGGACCAGCGAGCGAGGGGGCCTTTCAGGCTCCCTCGTTTTGCGCAGCGGCTCCCTGCGGCGTCCGTCCAGGAGATGGCGGACCGCCATGAAAGGATGCCGCAGCAGCATCCTCGGGCCGGCGTAGCGCATGACGCCCCGGATGCGGGCGCGCATCTCCGGCCGGTAGCAGTGAACGGGACACCTGGCGCAGGTGGTCTTGCCGTCCCCGAAGGGGCATTTCTCGAGCCGCTCCCGGGCGTACGACTCCAGCGCGCGGCACTCGGAACACGGGTGGTCTCCCTCATGGTGCGAGCGGCAATAGAGCCGTACCATGACGGCGACGGTACGGGCCTCGCGGCGCAAACGTGATCCCATACCCCTATCATACCCGTTCACGACCGGCCATACAAATAGGGGCCAGCTTTGTTGCCCGGAGATCCCGCTTTGCAGTACCATGCGATGACATGAAGTTTTTACCGGTCATCGTCCTACTGGCGGCTATCCTCCTCACCGGCACCGGATGCGCTCCGGCCGGGCAAACCACCGCCACTGACCGGACGACGTCGCCGGCGGCACCGCCGACCGCCACGACGACCGCGGCCACGCCGATGACCGGGCGACCGCGCATCGCGAGCTGGCTGGCCAAGAAGGACGATATCATCGCTTCCGGCAAGCCGTTCTCACTGGTGATGACGGCCTGGTTCACACCGGAAGAAGCCGCCGCCATCAAGAAAAACAACCCGGACGCGCTGCTGCTGGCCGGGCTGACCCTGAACTGGACGTGGGACAACCAGGAATGGCTGACCTTCCTGGAGACCGTCGCGAGCTACGGACAGCCGCAGCCGCTCCACGTAACCGAGGACATGTACCTCCACCAACCGGACGGCAGCCGGTGTCCCTTCGGGTGGGCGTCCGAGGACTGGAACCAGGAAGAGATATACGCCATGGACCCGCGCAACGAAGGATGGGCGCGACTCATCCTGGCGTTCTACAAGAACGTCCTGGCGCAGCCCCAGCACGACGGCATCATCGTGGACATGGTGACGGAAGCAAGCTGGTGCCCGGAAGCCATTTCCCGGCAGGACTGGATAGACGCGACGCGGAATATCATGGCGCGGCTGAAGGCGCTCACTACCACCGGCACGCCCGTCATCTTCAACGCCGGGCGCGACTATTCAGAAATAGACGCCTACCAGGGCTTTTTCGACGGTTTCCTGATGGAGAATTTCCTGGGCGACCAGATGAAGACGACCTTCGAAGACGGGCTCAACGCCGCGGCAACCGGCCTGACGGTCATCTACGCCGTCGATACGGACGATACCGGGGCACAGGACCCGGCCCGGATGCGGCTGGGGCTGGTGTTGAGCCTGCTGAACGACAATACCTATTTCGCCTACGACTTCGGGCCGCGGGACCACGGCCAGGCGTGGTGGTTCCCGGAATACGACGCAGAGTTGGGACAGCCTGAAGGGGCGTGGTACCGGGACGGCGATGCCTACCTGCGGGACTACGAACGGGGGACGGTCGCGGCGGCGCCGGAGCACGAGGCGGTCATTACCTTCGACACACCTCACATCGACGTGACGACGGGAGAAACCGAGACCACGGCGACAGTCCCGGCCGGGGACGGGCGGATCTTCCTACTTCCCTGATATTCGCGTACGCCAGCGAACGTCTACGGGTAGTTGGACGCCATGAAGGAGATGTAGAAGGCCTCACCCGATTCGAGCACGGAAAGGCCGCCGTAGGTAACGTCCGGCTGCAATACCTGGTCGCTGTACCACTGCGGACTGATCTTCCAGAAGTAGATGGCGGCATCGACGAGCTCATAGACGTCCTGATAGCCGATGGCCATGAAGGCGGCCTGGACCGGTATGGTGGCATCCGTGTAGGTCGTCGTACGGTGGGCGGTGTTCATCTGGAGGACGTGCTGGGCCGACCATTCCACCAGGTGCTGCCCGACGGCCAGCTGGGTAACACCCGCCGCGGCGCGCTCCTGGTTGATGCGGTCCCAGAGCACCGACTTGATGTTCGCCTCGGTCAGGGCCAGCGGCGTCTCCGTGGGGACCGGCGCGGAAAGGTCATCTATCTGCTGCTGGAGGTTGGTAATCTGCGCGACGTAGCCTTTAATCTGGGTCTGGGCGGCGTTGTAGCTATCGGTGGCGTCAGCGAGCTGGGAGGTCAAGGAGTTGACCTGCTCCTGGCTGGTCTGGTACTGCTGCTGGAGCTTGGAGAAATCGGCGGGGTCTATCTGGTTACTGGTCGCATCCGCGAGCTCGCCCTGGAGCCTGGCGGTCTCGGCCTGAGCGTCCGAAAGTTGCTGCTGGAGATCCTGTACCTGGGCCCGGGAATCACTGAGGGACTGCTGGGCGGTATCGAGCTTGGACTGGAGCGTCTGGTAGTCCGACTCCGAAATCCCCGTCGAGCCGCAGCCGAGCACGGCAAATCCCACCATGGCTATCATCAGAACGACTAGAAAGACACGGGTCACCCTCATGGCACGTCCTCCATCCGGTAATGGCGAAACGAGCTTACCATGACGCCGCAGGGGTGTCAACGGGATTTCGACGTCCGGTGTAGTATTTTAGTACGGACGGACTACCCCATGGGTACCGTCAGGAAGGAAGTACCCACTTACTCCTTAGCCGAAGCCGGTTTCTGCTTGCGCTTCGCGGGGTCCTGCCAGCCGAGGTTCCGTACCACCTGGGAGACGGCATCCGCCTGGTTGAAGGTGTAGAAGTGGAGATACGGCACGCCGTGGTTGAGCAGGTCGGTGCACTGCCGGGTGGCCACCTCGATACCGACCTTCTTCATCTCCTCGGGGTCGCCGTTGGCCTTCTCGAACTGATCGATGACGCGGTCCGGCAGTGTGGTGAAGCTGCGCTTGGCGAACATTTTGGTCTTCTCGATATCCGTGATAACCATGATGCCGGCAAGCATCGGCCTATCGATGCGCGCCTTGACGGCCCGTTCCAGAAACTGGTAGTAGTAGCGGTTATTGAAGAACATCTGAGTAATGATGAAGTCCGCGCCGGCGTCCACCTTTTCCTTGAGGTACTCCATGTCCTTTTCAAGGCTGGGGGATTCCGGGTGGCCCTCGGGGTAGGCGGCCACGGCGATAGAGAACATGCGCATGTCATCGGCTATTTTAACGATGTTTTTAGCGTAGTACGACCCGCCTTCCGGAGCGACGAAATGGTGCTGGCCCGCGGGCGGATCACCGCGGAGGGCGAGGACGTTCTCCACGCCGAGTTTGCGGTAGTCCTTGAGGATGGCCTTCATCTCATCGTCGCTCTGGTCGACGCAGGTGAGGTGCGGCATGGGCGTGAGTTTCGTCTCCTTGAGGAGGCGCTCGACGACATGCCGGGTGTTCTTGGCAGAGCCGCCGCCGGCCCCGTAGGTGACGGAGACGAAGGTAGGATGGAGCTCTTCAAGCTTCTTCGCGTTCTGGAGGAGGAGGTCTTCGCCCGGCTGTTCCTTGGGCGGGAAAAACTCGAACGAGAGGCTCGTCCCCTCGTGCCTGATTTCCTGTCCGATCATCATGGTACCCAGGTCTCCTTTCTCTCCGGGCGGTCAACGTGACGCCCACCATGGTACGACGACGGCACGGGTCCGGCCATGACGCAACTCACGTCAACCGACCGGCACGTTTTTGACACCCGCCGCCGGGTTACCTATAGTGTACACAACGCGTAGTCAAGGAGCAAGTGCCATGCAGGACTTCACCGGGAGGGTAGCGGTGGTGACCGGGGCGGCCAGCGGCATCGGCCGGGGGCTGGCGGAGCGCTGCGCCCGGGAAGGCATGAAGGTCGTGCTGGCGGACATCGAGGAAGCGGCGCTCCGGGAAACGACTGACCAGCTTAAAACCTCCGGGGCGGACGTGACGGCGGTCAGGACGGACGTCAGCTCCTACGAATCAGTGGCGGCGCTGGCGGAAGCGGCGTTCGGCAGGTACGGCGGCGTACACCTGCTCTTCAACAACGCGGGCGTCAATACCAACGCCTCCATGCGGGAACCGCTGTGGGAGCACTCACTCGACGACTGGGAGTGGGTCATGGGTATCAACCTGCGGGGGGTCATCCACGGCATCAAGGCGTTCCTGCCCCGGATGCTGGCGCAAAACACGCCCGGCCACGTGGTCAACACGGCCTCCATGGCGGGGCTTATCGCGGAGACGAAGCTCGTCATCTACGCGACGACGAAAGCGGCCGTCATCAAGCTGTCCGAGGGCCTCTACCTCCAGCTCAAGGAGAGAAACGCGCCGGTGGGCGCCAGCGTGTTCTGCCCGGCGTTCGTCAGCTCACAACTGGGGAGCGCGGAACGGAACCGCCCGGGCGGCATCACCCCGACGGGCGGCGGGCGGCCGGTCCTGGGGCAGCTGTTCAGCGACGTGCCGGTCATCACCCCGGAGCAGTCAGCGGACCTCGTCTTCCAGGCCATCCGGGAGGAGCGGTTCTACATCTGGACGGACCCGCTCGTGCCGCGGCTGTTCGGGCAGCTTTCAAGCAACATCCTGGCGGGCAAGAACCCGCAGGGCCCGCACTAACACATATCAATCACCTTAACAAGGAGCAGTTTCCCCATGCACTACCGCAGTTTTCCCAAAATCGACTTCAAACCGTCCGCGCTCGGCTTCGGCGCGATGCGGCTGCCGGTCATCGGCGGCGACCAGAGCACGGTGGACATCCCGGAAGCCACGAAGATGATACGGTACGCCATCGACCACGGCGTGAACTATCTGGACACGGCCTATTTCTACCACGGCGGCTATGCCGAGCAGGCGGTCGGCGCGGCGCTGGAGGACGGCTACCGAGAGAAGATCAAGCTGGCCACCAAGTTTCCGGCGCGCGAGGTGACGTCCCGGGCAGACTTCGACGATGCGTTCGCGCGGCAGCTCGACCGGCTGCAAACGGACAAGATAGACTTCTACCTGCTCCACGGCCTGCACCGGCCGGTCTGGGACGACCTGCACGGCATGGGCATCCTGGACTGGCTGGAGCACCAGATGGGCGCCGGGAAGCTCGGGCACGTGGGATTTTCCTTCCACGACGACTACGACTACTTCACCGACATCGTGGACGCGTACGATAACTGGACGTTCGCGCAGCTCCACTTCAACTACATGGACGTGGACTACCAGGCCGGGCAGCGGGGCGTGGAATATGCCGCCGAGCGGGACCTCGGTATCATCATCATGGAGCCGCTCCGGGGCGGCCAGCTGGCGCGGACGCCGCAGCCGGAAGCGGTGGCCAAAGTGTGGGATGAGGCGTACGTGAAGCGGAGCCCGGTGGAATGGGCCTTCCGATGGCTGTGGGACTATCCGCAGGTATCGCTCATCCTGAGCGGCATGAGCACCATGGAGCAGGTGGCTGAGAACGTGGACATTGCGGCACGGGCCGGCAACAGCCGCATGACGGCCGAAGACCAGGCGGTCATCGAGCAGGCGCGCCAGGCCTACCGGGGGCTCCGCGCGGTGCCCTGCACCGGCTGCCGCTACTGCATGCCCTGCCCGAGCGGCGTGGCGATACCGGACATCTTCAGCCTCTACAACGAGGGCGCCATGTACGGCGTCAACCGGATGACCAAGGTGAAGTACAACGGCGGGTTCTTCGGCATCAAGCCGGAACAGAACGCCAGCAACTGCACCGAGTGCGAACAGTGCGTGGAGGCCTGTCCGCAGCACATCCGGGTGCCGGAGGAACTGAAAAAGGTCCACGCCGAGCTGAGCGACTAGTTACCAAAGCACTTTGTGGTTTTCGGCCCGAGGAACGGGATTCTCACGGTCGTCCGCCCCAGGCGGACTCCCTCAGAATGACAACTGGGGGGTCAGGCCGCGTCCGGCCGGTCGGCGGCGCGGCGGAACTGCGTCTCGTAGAGGCGGGCGTAGAGGCCGCCGCGAGCCAGCAGCGTACGATGGTCGCCACGCTCGACGATGCGGCCGTGATCCATAACGAGGATGAGATCGGCGTTGAGGATGGTGCTGAGGCGGTGGGCGATGGCGATGCTCGTCCGCCCCTTCATGATGCGCTGGAGGGCGTCCTGGATGAGGGCCTCGGACTCGCTGTCCAGGGAGCTGGTGGCCTCGTCGAGGACGAGGATGCGCGGGTCTTTCAGGATGACGCGGGCAAGGGCAAGCCGCTGCTTCTCGCCGCCGCTGAGCCGGTAGCCCCGCTCCCCAACGACGGTATCGTAGCGGTCCGGCAGGCCAGCGATGAAATCATGAATATTAGCGACGCGGCAGGCCTCTTCCAGCTCGGCGTCGCTGGCGTCCGGCTTGCCGTAGAGCAGGTTGACGCGGATCGTATCGTGGAAGAGATAGGTCTCCTGGGTGACCATGCCGATCTGGGCGGCCAGGGAGGCGAGGGTGACGTCCCGGATATCGTGGCCGTCGATGAGGATACGCCCGGCGGTGGGGTCGTAGAGGCGGGGAATGAGATAGGTCAACGTGGTCTTGCCGGCGCCGCTCGGCCCCACCAGCGCGACGAGGTGTCCCGGCTCCGCTGAGAAGGAGATGTCTTCCAGGACCTCCTCGCGAACTTTTTTCATAACCAGGTCCGGATCCGTGGACTCACCACCGTTCCCGTTCCCGTTTCCACTACTATTTCCGTCGCCGTTCCCCTCACCGTTACCGGCGCCGTTTCGCGGGCGGTCGCCGGAGAGGACGGCCCGGACCTCCTGCATTTGCCCGACGCGGTGAATGTCCTTCAGGAGCGAGCGCGGGTTGATGCGGTAGGAAAAGCAGACGTCCTGGAACTCGAGGGCGCCCTCGGTGTGGGCCAATTCCAGCGCACCCGGTTTTTCCACCACGTCCTGCTCCAGGTCTATGACCTCAAAGACGCGCTCGAAGCTGACGATGGAGGTAGCGAAGTCCACCGGCGCGTTGGTGAGGCCCTGCATCGAGGTGTAGAGGTTGTTGAGATAGGCGCCCAGGGCCACGATGGTACCGATGGTCAGCGAGCCGCGGATGACGAGCCAGCCGCCGGCGCCATAGACGAGGGCGATGCCGACGGCGCTGACCAGACCGATGCCGGCGAAGAAGAGCGTACCGGTAACGGCCCGCTTGACGCCGGCGTCCCGCACTCCGGCGGCACGTTCGCGGAAGCGCTCGTCTTCCTGGCGGGCGCGGCCGAACAGTTTCACCAGCAGGGCGCCGCTTATGTTAAGCAACTCGTTCATGACGGCGTTCATCTTGGCGTTGAGGTCGAGCTGGAGCCGGGCGATAGTACGGAGCCGCTTGCCCAGGTTCCGGGCGAAGAGCGTGAAAAGGGGGAACACGGCCACGCTGATGAGGGTCAGCCGCCACTCCAGGGCGAACATGACGGCGAGGGTGCTGACCGTCCGCACCGAGTTGGAGATGATGGTGACGAAGGTATTGCTGATGGCGTTCTGCGCGCCGACGACGTCGTTATTGAGGCGGCTCATCAGCTCGCCGACGCGGGTATTGGTGAAGAAGCCGAACGACATCCGCTGGAGGTGGGCGAAGAGCTCGGTGCGCAGGTTGAAGACGACGCCCTCCCCCACCCGGGCGTTGACCTGCCGCTGGACCACGCTGAGGATACCATTGAGGAAGGGCACGGCCAGCAGGGCAAGAAACAAGAGCAGGAGGGTGTGCAGGTCCTTATCCGGCAGGACGTGGTCGATGAGGTCGCGGAGGATGAGGGGGGTGACGAGGGCCAGACCGGCAGCGGCCAGCGTGAGCAGCAGCATGGCGACGATGAGCCACTTGTAGGGCCGGGCGTAGGCGGCGACACGCCGGAGCAGCCGCCAGGTCACCCTGGGGCGCTCGTCCGTCATGCTGAAGAGACCACGGTGGTACACGGCAACGCTCCCGGAGGCGATATATCGCCTCCCTCATCAAGTATACGATTACGGGGTATAGACGGTAAAGAGCCTAGCGCCCGAAACGTCGGGCGGCTGAAAGCCGGGCGTTTTCCGTCTCGGCGGCGCGGCTACGAGGCTGAGCAGTGGTGACAAGTTCGGCGAGTAATGTCCCGGCCACACCGGCGATACCGGCGACAGCCTTATCAACCGCCGCCCGGTTAGCGGCGGACGGCTTAGAAAACCCGCTGATCTTACGGACGAACTGAGCAGCGGCCGCCCGGACCTCCTCCTCCGTTACCGGTGGGTCATAGTTAAAGAGCGGCCTGATGTTGCGGCACATATTCACCTTCCCCCACTATGGTCTCCCGTGATGGTATCACATTTCCGGCTTGCACCTATGGAGAGGGTATTCTATCCTTGGTATAAAAAGGACAACTACCATGCCCGAGAAAAGAACCTTCAGCACCGAAAACGCCCCGGCCGCCATCGGGCCTTACTCCCAGGCGGTGCGGGCGGGCAACCTCCTCTTCATATCCGGTCAGCTGCCGGCAGACCCGACCACGGGCGTCTTCTCCGGAGAGAGCGTAGCCGAGCAGACGAGGCAATCCATCAAAAACATATCCGCCATCCTCAACGCGGCGGGGCTGACGCTCCACGATGTCGTGAAGACGACCGTCTTCCTGAAGGACATGAATACGTTCGTCGAGATGAACAGCGTCTATGGTGAATTCTTCGCCACAGAGCCGCCGGCGCGGGCCTGCGTCGAGGTGGCGCGGCTGCCCAAGGACGCGCTCGTCGAGATAGAAGCGGTGGCGGTGTTCCACGGCTAGTAGGTGCCGTACTCGACGGCGGCCTCCATGAAGACGCGGAAGTTGTCCGGGTTCTTCGTCTCGGTGGCGGAGCAGCCGCCGGCCAAAATGTAGCCCCCGCCCGGAGCACAGGTCTCGATGAGGCGGCGGCAGTTCTCCTTTACCTCCCGCGGGGTACCGGTCACCATCAGGGAAGCGGGCACGTTGCCGGAGATGCAGCACTTGTCCCCGACCGCCTTCTTGGCGGCGGCCATGTCCGTCTTGTCGAACAAAAGGCTCACCCAGCCCTTGGGGAAATCGCCCAGGTAGTCGAGCCGCTGGTTGTACGATCCCTCGGCGAAGAGGTGGACCATGATGCCCTCGGCGATGAGGGCGTCGATGACCTTTTTCAGACCGGGCCAGTAGAACTTCTCAAACTGCTGGCGGGACATGAAGACATCATCGCCTTTGTGGAGCGGGAAAGAGCACTGGAAGCCTTTCACGGCATCGACGCTCTCGATGAGCCGCTTGATGTGGATGTCCGTGACGACATCGATGGCGGTAAGGAGCTGCTCCGGGCGGCGGTACATATCGATGGCGACGCCCTGGGTGCCGCGGAGGTTGTCCGCGATGAGGTCGAAGGGGGCGCTGCCCATGCCGCCGCGCCCGGCGGGAAAGCCGG
>CAZOMF010000081.1:0-9975 GCA_964580635.1 uncultured Dehalococcoidaceae bacterium | reverse complement strand
ACGAAGGGGCGGAACCCCACGCCCTGGACGACGCCCCGCACGCTGATGCGCGCCAGGGAGACCGCCCGTGTGGCTGCCATGGGCTAGCCGTCCTTTTTCGCCGCCGCCGCTTTCGCCAGCCACCCGAGCCAGGCCTCCGTGCCCTCGCCCGTCGTGCAGGAGTAGGGGAATATCGTCACGTCCGGGTTGAGCCCGGTCACCACCTGCCGGAAGGCCCCGGCATCGAAGTTCAGGTAGGGCAGCAGGTCGATCTTGTTGAGCAGCACTACGTCCGTGTCGGTGAACATAGCCGGGTACTTGTACGGCTTGTCATCGCCCTCCGGCGTGGAGGCGATAAGGATGCGGGTGTCCTCGCCGAGGTTGAAGGAGTTGGGACAGATCAGGTTGCCGACGTTCTCGATGAAGAGGATATCCACCTCGTCGAGCGGCAGGCTGTCGAGCGCTGTTCGTACCATCCCCGCGTCGAGGTGGCAGCCGCCCTGGGTGTTTATCTGGACGACCGGCATCCCGAGCGCGGCAATCTTCTCCGCGTCCACCGCGCTCGCCACGTCCCCTTCGATGACCCCGATGCGGAACCGGCCCTTGAGGGAGTCGATGGCGGTGGAGATGGTGCTCGTCTTGCCCGCTCCCGGTGATGACAGCACGTTGACGGTGAAGATGCGGTGCTCGTCGAGCAGCGCCTTGTTCTCCGCCGCCTTGGCCTCGTTGGCCCCGAAAACCTCTTCGCCGATGGTGATGATCTTTACGCTCATGCGCCTGCCTCGTTACAAGGCGCCCGCGGGCGCCGTCCCCATTATAACCGGGCCCGCCGGGCGGGGCAACCCGTCTGCGGCGGACGGAGGGCGGAATCCAGCCCGACAGTTGGCATGATACCGGAAAATCCGTTGAGGGCTTGCATTTTGAGCCTGATAGTACTATTGTATACGGAGAGGGGTAGTACCGAGCGGAAATCATTCCGGGAAGGGAAAAAAGGTTGATAGCACCGGCTATTGTCCATCCGCACTGGATGGTCCTCCTGGAGCTCACCGCCGAATACTTCACCATGGTCCTCGCCGCCGTCCTCGGCGTGCTGCAGGCCTCGGCCGCGTACAGCGGCCGCCACAAGATGTGCTTCTTTAACCGGTCTATCCATGCCTACATCTTCGCCGCGCTGACCACCGGTCCGGCCATGGTCGGGTTCTTTACCTGGAACTGGCGCAATGCCACCGGCCTCATCGAGGGCTCACAGCAGTTCATGTTCTTCACCCTCGCCACCGCCTGCGCCGTCGGCCTCTCTTTACTCCTGTCCTGGTCGGTGCGCCACGCCGGTCTTCAGGTGCCGCACTACACCCTCATCAAGCGGCTCCCCAAGACCGTCAAGGTCCCTGAGAAGGGGGCCTAGTTGTTCAACGCCCTCATTCAGGCGGACCGCGCCGTATTTCTGTGGCTCAACGGACTGGGCGGTCACGTGCCCATCATCGACGACCTCATCCGCGGCCTTGCCAATGACTACTTCCTCATCATCGGCTTCTGCCTCGTCCTTATCGCGCTCTGGTTCGGCACCCGTGACGCCGTACAGCGCAAGATAAACCAGATGGCCGTCATCGTCGCCGCCATCAGCCTCGGCATCTCCCAGGCTGCCGTGGATATCCTCAACGGCTTCTTCTTCCGGCCGCGGCCCTTCACGCTGCTGCCGACGCACCTTCTTTTTTACGCGCCCCATGATTCGTCCTTTCCCTCGAACGCCGCCACCATCGCATTCGCCGTGGCGTTCGGGGTGTTCTTCGTCAACCGGCACGCGGGCCGCTGGCTACTCGTTATCGCTACCGTACTTTCCCTCGCCCGCGTCTACGTCGGTGTTCACTACCCCTCGGACGTGCTCGGCGGTGCCGCCTTGGCCGCCCTTACCGCCTGGCTTATCTCGCTCATCGTGAAAAACCGCCGCGTCTGGGTACGCCAACTGCTCGACTTTCTGGAGCAGCTCGAACTCGCCTGACCGTTATTTCCTTCGTACCGTCGCTTCCGCACTCGTCCGGGGGTGACATAATTTCGTTTACTATTCGACGGGGGGTATGGTATAATTTCTTCGTAATATAATCAGAAAAAATATAGTTTCACGGGAGAAACGACGACTTGGACAAACAGAGAAAAACAGAAATTATCGGAGAGTATCAGGCCCGGGAGGGAGACACCGGCTCCACGGAGGTACAGGTGGCTATCCTCACCGAGCGTATCAAGGGATTGACGCAGCATATGTCGGCCAACCGGCACGACTATCATACTCAGCGGGGCTTGCTAAAGCTCGTCGGCCAGAGGAGAAGGCTTTTATCGTATCTCAGCCGCGAGGATGTCGGACGATATAACAGTCTGATCAAGAAACTCGGGCTGCGCAAGTAAGGTAAAATTAAGCCTTCCGGTAGAGAAAGAGAGAAAGTACTTTGGAAACCCACACTGTCCGCTGCGACCTGGCAGGTCGCGAACTCATTATTGAGACAGGCAAATTCGCCATGCAGGCGGATGCCGCCGTCACCGTCCGCTACGGTGATACCCTCGTCCTCGTCACCATGTGCTTCGCCAGGTCGGCGAGGGAGGGGGTCGATTTCCTCCCCCTGACCATCGAATTTGAAGAGCGCCTTTACGCCGCCGGGAAGATCCCCGGCGGTTTTCTCAGGCGGGAGGGCCGGCCCTCGGAGGCCGCCATTCTCGCCTGCCGCCAGACGGACCGCCCCATCCGGCCGCTCCTTCCCAAGACCTGGCGGAGCGAGATCCAGATTATCACCACCGTCCTCTCCGCGGACCAGGAGAACGACCCGGACATCCTGTCCGTCATCGGCGCCTCCGCCTGCCTCCACATGTCGGAGGTCCCCTTCGATGGCCCGGTCGGCGCCGTCAACCTCGGCTACATCAACGGCGAGCTCGTCGTCAACCCCAAGATGGCCCAGGCGGACCAGAGCGACCTCGACCTCGTCGTCGTCTCCACCCGTAACAAGATCATCATGGTGGAAGCCGGCGCCAACGAGGTGGACGAGGAGACGGTCCTCGGTGCCGTCCGCCATGCCCACGAGACCAACCAGGCCATCATTAAGCTCCAGGATGAGCTCCGGGAGAAGGTCGGCAAGACCAAGCTTCCGGTGCCGCTCTCGTCGGTCAATACCGACCTCCAGTCCGATGTCAATGAGATAATCGGCGACCGGATGCTCGACGTCCTCCGCGAGAAGGACCGACCCACCCGTACCGCCATGCGGAATGCCGTCGCCGAGGAAGTGTGCCAGAAACTGGTGGACAAGCACCCTGAAAAGGATATCTTGACCGCCGTGGATAACAAGTGGAAGTTCACGCTCCGTAACGCCATCATCGAGCGCAACGAGCGCATCGCCGGTCGGGCCGTCACCGAGATCCGCCCCCTGAGCTGCGATGTCGGCCTGCTGCCGCGCGTCCACGGCTCCGGCCTCTTCCAGCGCGGCCAGACCCAGGTGCTCTCCATCGCCACCCTCGGCTCCACCCGCAAGGAGCAGATGATCGACGGTCTCGGCCTCGATGAAAGCAAGCACTTTATGCACCACTATAACTTCCCCGGCTACTCGACCGGTGAGGTCCGCCGCGTCGGCTCCACCAGCCGCCGCGAGATAGGCCACGGCGCTCTTGCCGAGCGTGCCCTCGCCCCCATGCTGCCCCCCATCGAGGATTTCCCCTATGCCATCCGCCTCGTCTCCGAAGTGCTGAGTTCCAACGGCAGCACCTCCATGGCCAGCGTCTGCGCCGGCAGCCTCGCCCTCATGGACGCCGGCATCCCCGTCCGCAAGCCGGTCGCCGGCGTGGCCATGGGCCTTATTACGGATGACGACGGAAAGTTCGTCGTCCTCACGGACCTGGAAGGCCAGGAAGACTTCAACGGGGACATGGACTTCAAGATCGCCGGCACGCGGGAAGGCATCACCGCCATCCAGATGGACACCAAGCTCAAGGGTCTGACCTTGGAGATCGTCGAGCAGACCTTCCGCCAGGCGCGCGAGGGCCGCATGTTCGTCCTGGACACCATGGGCAAGGTCATGAGCGCCCCGCGCGAGGACGTCAGCCCGTACGCTCCGCGCATGACCAAGATAAAGATCGATCCGGCCAAGATAGGGGCCGTTATCGGCAGCGGCGGCAAGACCATCCGCTCCATCATCGAGGAGACCAAGACCACCATCGATGTCGAGGACGACGGCACCGTCGTCATCGGCTCGCCGGACATGGAGGCCACCCAGAAGGCCATCGCCATCATCGAAGGCCTCACCCGCGACCCGCAGATCGGCGATATGTTCACCGGCAAGGTCTCCCGGGTGCTGGACTTCGGCGCCATGGTGGAGATACTCCCCGGCAAGGAGGGGCTCGTCCACATCAGCGAGCTGGCCGACCACCGCGTCGGCAAGGTCGAGGACGAGGTCAAGGTCGGCGACGAGGTGACCGTCAAGGTCATCGCCGTCGATAACCTGGGCCGCGTCAACCTCTCCCGCCGCGCCGTCTTCGAGGACGGCACCGAGCAGGCCGCCGCCCGGGAGGAGGCCCGCCAGGAACGCCGCGGCAGCCGCCCCCGCTTCAACGATCGTGACCGCCGCCCTAACCGCGGTCCGTCCCGGCCGCCGCAACGGAGGTAGTCCCTCATGGCTCAGCAGACGAAAGTCGTCGTTCACGGCGCCGCCGGCAGGGTGGGGCAGGAGGTCGTCAAGGCCGTCTGCGCCGAAAACGATCTCAAGGTCGTCGGTGCCGTGGATATGAAGGCCACGAGCGACACTCTCATGTTGCCGGACGGCACCAGCGTGCCCTTCGGGATCGACTTCGAGGCCATGCTCGGCCAGGTCAAGCCGGAAGTGGTGGTGGACTTCACCATCGCCTCGGCCACCATGCCCGCCGTCCGCGTTGCCGTGGACAAACGGGTCGCCATGGTCATCGGCTCCACCGGCTTCTCCCCCGGCGACATCGACGAGATGAAGCGCCTCTGCCGCGGCGGGAAGGTCGGCGTCTTCGTGGCCCCCAACTTCGCCCTCGGCGCCATTCTCATGATGCACTGCGCCAAGATCGTCGGCAAGTACTTCGACCACGTCGAGATAACAGAACTCCACCACGACGGCAAGATCGACGCACCTTCTGGGACGGCCCTCTCCACCGCCCAGGCCATGCTCCGCGCCCGCGGTAAGAACTTCGAGCCTCCCGCCGTGCGGGATACCGTCAACCCCCAGCCAAGCCGCGGTCTGGAGACGGAGGGCATCAACATCCACAGCATCCGCCTGCCCGGTCTCATGGCCCACCAGGAGGTGCTCTTCGGCGGGCCGGGCCAGACCCTCAGCATCCGCCATGACACCATCAACCGGGAGTGCTACATGCCCGGCGTCATTCTCGCCGTCCGGGAGATCACCAAACGCCAGGGCTTCATCTACGGCCTCGACCAGCTCCTCGGCCTTTAACTTCCTGTCATTGCGAGCACAGCTTTCTGTCATCCGAGGAGCGCAGCGACGAAGAATCTCCTGGCGGGGTGGCATTCCTTCGGACGACGAAGAATGCGCTCCCTCTCATCGCGTAATGCGTTATAATAGAATATTCGCTTCGGTAAAGGACTGAAAAAGGTAACGACGATGCAACAGCTCGGACGCGTGCTCACCGCCATGGTAACGCCCTTCAAGGAAAATCTCGAGGTGGACTACGACCTCGCGAAGAAGCTGGCGCTGGCCCTGCTCGCCTCCGGCTCGGACGGTCTCGTGCTCTGTGGCACCACCGGTGAGGCGCCGACGCTCTCCTGGAAAGAGGAGCTGAAGCTCTTCGCGGAGGTCAAGTCCGTGGTACCGGCCTCGGCCACCATAATTGCTTATACCGGCTCCAACAGCACCTCGGAGGCAGTCGAAGCCACCCGGGATGCCGAGAAGATCGGCGTGGACGCGTGCCTCTCCGTGGTGCCGTACTACAACAAGCCCTCGCAGGAGGGTATCTACCAGCACTTCCGCACCATCGCCGAGGCAACGAAGTTGCCTGTCATCATGTATAACATCCCCGGCCGTACCGGGGTAAATATGAGCATGGAGACTATCGTCCGCCTCAGCCAGGTTCCCAATATCATCGGTGTCAAAGAGGCGAGCGGCAATATGGAACACGTCGCCCAGGTGCTCAAGCTCGTTACCCGGCCGGACTTTTACGTGTGGAGCGGCAACGACGGCGATACCTTCCCCATCATGACCATGGGCGGCTACGGCGTCATCGGCGTCACAAATCACATTATCGGCAGGCAGATCAAGAAGATGTGCGATCTCATCCTCGCCAACGATGTCAAGGCCGCCGCCGCCATACATCTCGATATGGTGCCGCTCGTGAACGCCCTCATGACTTTAGCTGCCAATCCGGCCCCGGTCAAGTATGCCCTGGAAGTGCTCGGCATCAAGGTCGGCCCGCCCCGGCTGCCCCTTGTGGAGCCGGACGATGCTGCCAAGAAGAAGATCGAAGCTGTCCTCAAGAACTACACGATAGACATTAAGCTCTAGCTTCTTCCCTTCACATTGGCAAGGTTGCCGCGTTGTGCTATAGTGGCACAATATCGGGAACACGTGCCAATGAATATCGAAAATCACGGAGCGCTGGCTGGCAAGATCGTCATCCTGGGCGCCGGTTTCGCCGGCCTGGAGGCACTGAAAAACATCAGTCGCGGTCTCGGGGGGACGGACGCCGCCGAGATCACCCTCATCGACCGCAATAACTACTTCGTCTTCGCCCCGCTCCTCCACCAGGTAGCCGTCGGCGCTCTCCACCCCTGGGACATCATCGCGCCGCTCCGCCGCCTCAGGCTCGGCCGCCGTACCACCTTCGTCCAGGCGCTGGTCGAGAAGATCGACCTTGATGCCCGCATCGTGACGACCTCCGCCGGCCCGTTCGGGTACGATTACCTCGTCATTGCCCTCGGCAGCACCACCGGCCCGGCTGACGTCCCCGGCCTCGACGACCACCCCAGCGTTTATCCCCTGAAGCACCTTGACGACGCCTCGGACATCAAGAACCACGTCTACACCATGTTCGAGCAGGCCTCTCTTGAACCGGACCCCGCGGTACGCCGGGAGATGCTGACCTTCTGCGTCGCCGGCGCCGGCTATACCGGCACCGAATTCGCCGCCGCCCTCGCGGACGCGGTGTTCTGCTACGCCACCCGTACCTACCGCACCATCGGTCCGGCGGAGATAGCCGTCCACGTCATCGAACGGGACGACCGCCTCATTGACGACCTGCCGCCGGAGTGGTCGGCCTACGCGGCCCGCCGCCTGGAGAAAAGCGGCGTTACGTTGCACCTGAATAGCAGTGTGACCGCTGTCGGTGATAGTTGGGTCGAGCTCAACGGGGCGGAGAAGATTCCCTGCCGCACCCTCGTGCGGGTGACCGGTGTCATCGCCAGCCCGATCGCCGCCGGGGTCGAAGCCCCGCACGACGAGGACGGCCGCCTCGTCGTGGACGACTACCTCGCTATCCCGGGGCGCTCCGGGGTCTATGTCTGCGGGGACTGCGTCCACTATCAGGACGCCGCCACCGGCGCCGTCGCGCAGGCGCGCGCCCACCATGCGGTGCGCCAGGCCAAGATCGTCGGTTTGAACATCGCGGCGGAGCTGCGGGGACGGACGCGCCGGAAGTACCGCTACGAGGACAAGATGCTCATCATCTCCCTCGGCCGCTCCAGCGCCCTCCTGAAGTTCTACCGCCTCTGGGTGCGCGGCTGGCCGGCGTTGCTCGTCTGGGTGGCCGCCTACTCCCTGCTCGTCACCGGGGTCAAGAACCGCTTCAAGATAGCCTTCGACTGGCTCCTCTCCCGCTTCTTCGGGCCGGACATGGCGGTGACGCTGTCCTTCCGCCTCGGCACGCGCCGTCGCCGCGGGACCGACTAGCCACCGCCGGACGGCGCTTTCACCTCGATGTAGAGGAACGCCAGCGCGCCCCACTCGTTGCCGCCGACCACCGTGTAGATACCCGGTTCGAACTCGTGGAAGGTTGCCGGGTTGCCGGCCCAGCAGCCGTCGGCTGTCCAGTACGGATCGATGGTCATGCCCTCGATGCAGGGGTTGGGGTCGCAGCTGCCGTAGACATCGGCAACGTTGCTCTGAGGCTGGAACTCATAGGCGGTGATGCCCGCCAGTATCATGGGACAGTGGTAGAGGACAGTGGGATCGTAGAGCTTAAGCGGGGTTGAACCACCGACGGTGGCCGCCGTATAGTAGCCCTTGAAGAGCGCCAGTCCGACCGGGTAGTTGAGCGTGCCGCAGGGCCCCAGCGTGAGTCCTTCGACCGCCCATTCCTGCGCGGCCGGGACCCGGTTCACCTTGTCCAGGGTGTTTTCCTCGACGACGGTCATGGCGAGGCCCTCGCCGGGACGGAGCGTGGTGGCGTTTACCGAGAGGGTCAGCGCCAGGCCGTCGGTCTCGTTTTTCGTCACCGTCGTTGGCCCGACCGCGTTCACCGGCGCCGTCGGTGAGGCCGGGCCGGTGGCCGGGAAGGGGGCGTTCGACATCTGTCCCGTGACGACATTGCAGGCGGCCAGCAGAGCCGGCAGCACCAGGAGCAGGGCCAGCGCGACCGCCAGTCGCCGTTTCAGAAAACGTTTCATGCGGTACCTCGGAGGGGTTTCATCGGGGCTTTGACTGGTATAACGTTTCGCGGAGACAAAAGTTGTCTGTCAATGCGGCGGCTGGACGTCCTTCAGCGCCTCGGTGGCCGGCCTGCCGCCGACGCCCCAGTGCGTCTTGGGGATCTCGTAGATGACCACCTCGACGGCCTGCTCCGGCACGCCGATGCCCACCATCACGTCGGTGATGCCGCGGATCATCGTCTTGACCTGCTCCTGCCCCACGCCTTCCCAGAAATCGACTCGCACGATCGGCATGTTCGCCTCCTTTGTCCCGGTAACGCGGTCTCCGTTCCTCACTCTACCACCTGCGTTTCCGTTTGCCAAACCGCGCCCGGAGTGACCGTTATCCCATAATGCAAATTGTTCTTTCATATAACGAAACCGATATTTCCAAACCAAACGATTATTTATCGCTTTCTTTCACATAGCGAAACGTATATACGTGAACTTGTTCACGCCCGGCCAGAGGTGTATAATCGCCCTAGTATCCGGCATCGCCCGTGCCATGGCGGTGCCGGCACACTCAATTCTTTATAACAGGAGATCTACATGGCGGACAAAAAGTATGACCAGTATTTCTTGAGCTATGACGGCTCGGAGCCGAAGGCGAACGACTTTACGTCGCTCAGCAGCCTGCCGCCGTTCCCGGAGATCGCCAGTCCCCAGACCTATTTCCGCGGCGCGCCGGCGCTGCCCGGCGCCACCGCCACCATCGGCTGGCAGGTGTTCACTGCCCCGGTCTGCTGGGAGACGATCCCCCACGTCCACAAGTACGACGAGTTCCTCATCTTCCTGGGGGCGGAACAGCCGGACTTCGCGGGCAGCTACGACGGGGAGGTGGACCTGTGGATCGGGAAGGAGATGGAGAAGCATACGATGAAATCGGCGACGGTGGCGTTCATCCCGAAGGGCGTACTGCACTGCCCGCTCAATTTCAGGGTGGTGAACAAGCCGATGCTCTTCCACGCCCTCTACCTGGGGCCGACGCTCGACGCGACGCGGCTCAAGGACTTCGACGAGGCCGGCTTCGACTTCGAGGGGCCGGTCAACCTGCGTACCTTCAACATCCCGAAGAAACCGTAACGTCGCTCAGCGTACAAATGCCGAGGCCCGGACCGATGTCCGGGCCTTTTTATTTCGGTTGCCAAAATGGACGCACTTCGACACGGGCGCGGAAATTTTCAAAATCAGCGTTTTTTACAAAGCGTGTCCTTTTTGCAGCTACGGAGCGGGCGGACTACCCCGGTCACCATCCGGGCGGCCCGGTTCAGCTTTGAAATTGCGAGTTTTTCAGGCGCACTACACCCCCGTGCGGCAGCGTTTTTATGCCGCACCACAAATATACCGTACATTTGTTCTAATGTCAA
>CAZOMF010000080.1:0-10007 GCA_964580635.1 uncultured Dehalococcoidaceae bacterium | reverse complement strand
GCTCAGGTCGCGGTACCAGCTCAGCGGTTTCAGCGCTTCGGACACGTCGCCTCCTGCGTCCATTATAAAGGCCCCCGCCGCCGATGTGAAAGCCGGTCTCCCTGTTTGCTACAATGGAAGTATGAAAGTCTACTTCGTGCCTCACGCCGCGACGACTGATAACGAGGCCGGCATCGCCTCCGGCTGGAACAATCCGGCCCTCTCTCCCAGGGGTGAGCAGGACGCCGAGCGCCTCCGCGAGGCCTTCCGAGGTATACGCATCGATCTCGTCTGCTGCTCTGATTTGCAACGCGCCGTGGATACCGCCGGCATCGCCTTCTGCGAGGGCACCCCGGTCCGCGCCGACCGCCGCCTCCGGGAGACCGATTACGGTGATTTGAACGGCGCCCCCCGTTCTCAAGTGGACGCTGTACGCGCAAAATACTTGGAGGAACCCTTCCCCGGCGGCGAGAGCATCACGCAGTCCGTCGCCCGGGTTCGTGAATGTCTGGAGGAGCTGCGCCGGCGCCATGCCAACATGACGCTCGTTATCGTCGGTCACCGGGCCACCCGGTATGCGCTGGAAACGTTCGGCGGCGGTAAGACGCTGGCGGAATGCCTCGTTGCGTCCCCTGAGAGAAAGCCGTACTGGGAGTACGACCTCTAGCCGTCCTCCCGGAACGGCACGATGTAGACCTTGTCGTCTTCCTTGGTCCCCCGCACCAGCTCGCAGTGCCGCAGCGTGGCTATCTGGTTTTGCAGGTCCCGCGGTGAGAGCGAGAACTTGGTCATGAGCTCGTCGGCAGTGGCCTTGCCCCGGAACTTCACGAAGGCATACATGGCCTGCTGCAGCGAGGTCAAACCCTCCAGGTCGCCCAGCCCCGCCTGCTCCCGGGTGCGCGTGGCGCTGTAGACCGCCCAGGGATCGCAGGTGCGGTTCGTCGCCACGATGTCCAGGTAGCAGTCTTCGCAGAGCGTCCGTCCGGCGTGTGTGAACGCGTCGTCCTCGTCGACCTCGCGCTGGCAGTTCTCGCAGGTCACCTTCTTCATGACATAAAAGAGCGCCGGGCCCCGGCGTACCGGAACCCGGACGTTGTGGCACGGTTGGTCGTCTAGTCTTCCATCGCCCGCGCCATCTGGATCTCTTTGACGAGGTCTTCGATGGTGATGGCGGACATGGTCAGCGGCATCAGCGTGCCCCGCGAGCCCAGCGAGGCGGATACCCGCGCGATGACGGTGTTGTTCGGCGCTTCTAGGATGTTAACGAAGTCCCATTCACCGAGTGTGGAAAACTGCTGGAGCACCTTGGCGCCCATGCCCTCGATTTCCTTGTTCACTTCCCAGATTCTGCCGGGGTTCTTCATAATGGTCTTGCGTCCGGCATCGGTCAGCTTGGTCAACATGACATAATACGGCATACGCTACTCCTTGCCTCTGATATTTCCGGGTCTACCGGCAGCTTGATAGCTTATCATACTCTACCGCTTGACGACTGTCAATGATATTTGTCGCAGGGCGGCTCAGCGTGCCTGTCCTTTCAGGGTGATGCTCAGGCCCGCGACGAGCAGGTAGACGGTCTCGGCCCGCGCCGCCAGGAGCTGGTTGGCCCGCCCCAGGACGTCCCGGTAGATGCGGCTGAGCGGGTCCCCCGGCACAATGCCGAGCCCCACCTCGTTGCTGACGATGATGAAGTCCGCCTTCGCTTGGTCCATGCAGGTGATGATGCCCTCGGTCTCTTCCCGCACCATCCGCTCCATCAGCTCGGCGTCCTCCGGCCAGCCGTGGTGCTGGAAGATATTGTTAACGAGCAGCGTGATGCAGTCGATGACCACCGTCTTCTCGTCCCGGAGGGCCTCGGTTATCCTCGGCCCCAGCCCCATCGTGGCTTCGAGCGTCGTCCAGTGGGCCGGCCGCGCCAGCTTGTGCGCCTCGATGCGCGCCGCCATCTCTTCGTCGCCGGGCTCTGCCGTCGCCACGAAGAGCACCGTGCCGCCGCGCTCGTTCGCCATCTCCTGTGCCAGCGTGCTCTTGCCGCTCCGTGCTCCGCCGAGGATAAGGGTGCTGCTCATACCGGTTCCTCCAGGATTCGGTAGATTTGCTGCATGTCGAGGCTGCCCCGTACCAGGTCGGCCAGCTTGTCGTACTCCCGGTCGCGGGAGGGCAGGGCGCCGCTCTCCGCCTCGGCCAGCCCCCAGTGGCGCCGCAGGTTGTTGAGGAATGTTCGTCGGAAGCCGTCGTTGTGGAACAGGCCGTGGAGGTAGCTCCCGAAGACGGTACCCGCCTCGTTGACCGCCCCGTCCGGGTAATGTGCCGCTCCGCCCGGCATTCCGGTGATGGTGAACGCCGGCGCTTCGTTGCTGAGCGTGCGGCCCATGTGTATTTCGTAGCCGCTGACCTCCTCGTCGGGCATCCCGTCGAACAGCCCCGCGCTCGCCGTGACAATCGCCCGCACCTGCGTCGTCGCTTTCTCCGGTGCGAACTCGGTGACCGCGTCGAGCAGCCCCAGCCCGCCTACCTCTCCCCCGGCGAACTCCACCTTGTCCGCGTCCACTATCTTCTCCCCGAGCATCTGGTACCCGCCGCAGATGCCGGCCACCGGTGTGCCCGCCCGCGCTCGCGTCAGGATGGCGGCCGCCAGTCCGGTGCGCCGGATAAAGTCCAGGTCCGCCGCCGTGCTCTTGGTGCCGGGTAAAATGATGAGGTGCGGTTCCCCGAGGTCCGCCCGCCGTGCCACGTACCGTACCCGGCAGCCGTCCTCTTCGAGCGGGTCGAAGTCGTCGTAGTTGGAGATGTGTGGCAGCCGGATGACCGCCACGTCGAGGTCGCCGCCGGTAGCTTCCGGCCGTTCGTCGAGGAATACGGAGTCCTCTTGCGGGATGCGTATGTCTCGGAACCACGGAATGACGCCGAGCACCGGCTTCCCTGTGCGTCCCGCCACGAAATCGAGTGCGTCCTGGAGCAGCGTCACGTCCCCGCGGAACTTGTTGATGACGAGCCCCCGCACCAGGTCCCGTTCCTCCTCGTCGAGCAGTTCCAGCGTCCCCACCAGCGCTGCGAATACCCCGCCCCGGTCGATGTCCCCCACCAGCAGCACCGGGCTCCGTGACGCCTTCGCGATGCGCATATTGACGATCTCACGCTCCTTCAGGTTCACCTCGGCCGGGCTCCCCGCTCCCTCCAGCACGACGATGTCGTACTCGCTCCGCAGCCGTTCCAGCGCTTCGAGGATGATAGTCAGGAGGCGCGGCGTGTGCTTGTAGTAGTCCCTTGCGGATATGTTGTCGAGCACCTTCCCCATCACGATGACCTGGCTGCCGGTATCGTGGGTCGGCTTCAGAAGCACCGGGTTCATGTCCACCGTCGGCGGAATACCGGCCGCTTCCGCCTGTACCACCTGTGCCCGCCCTATCTCCCCGCCGCTCGCCGTCACGTAGCTGTTGAGCGCCATGTTCTGCGCCTTGAACGGCGCCACCCGGTAGCCGTCCTGCTTGAAGATGCGGCACAGCGCCGCCACCAGCACGCTCTTCCCGGCGGAGGAGGCGGTTCCCTGTACCATGATGGTGCGGGCGTTCGTCATATCTTTCCTGTCATTGCGAGGGAGTCAGTCTCCCGAAGCAATCCGTTCCCCGCTCATCCTGAGCCTGTCGAAGGATGAGCGACCCGATGTTGTCATTCCCGCCCTCTCCGTCATTCCGGTATAAGCTGGAATTTGAACGTGGTTCGCCTCCCTTCGTAAAGGGAGGCCGGGAGGGTTTTGTAGTACTCTCCGCTGTCATTACGGGGAGTCCTCTGCTCTTGTGCCGCCGCGGTACTCTCTTTTCTTGTTATCACAGTATCACCGCGATGAAGATCATCGTCATGACCTCCATCACCTCGTTGATCGCGCCGTAGGTATCTCCCGTCAGTCCCCCCAGCTTGCCCCGCAGGTAGAGGGCCATCACCGTCGTGGCGAACCACACCCCCCCGAACGCCATGAACCCTGCCAGCGAGAGTGAAGGTATCACCGCCGCCGCCACCGCCAGCGTGACGATCGTCGCCCCCAGGAACTCCGGCAGCCGCGTCGCCTGCTTGTAGGCCGCCCCCATCCCGTCCGGCGTGGCGTACCGGAAGGCGTAGATGGCGTAGACCATCGCCCACCGGCTCAGGACCGGCATCAGGATGAGCGCCGCGTTGATATACCTCGGCTGGATCGCGCTGATGGCCGCCACCTTCACCACCAGCACTACCACGATGCCCACCACCCCGAACGCCCCCGTCCGGCTGTCGTGCATGATACGCAGCCGTTCCGCCGGTTCCCGGTAGCCGGCCGTGCCGTCGCAGGTGTCCGCCAGCCCGTCCAGGTGCATCGCCCCGGTCATCAGCACCATGGCCGTCACCAGCAGCGCGTCGATGAGCAGCGGCGGCAGCACCCAGGCCAGCACCCAGTTCAGCCCCGCCAGCACGAGCCCCATGAGGAGCCCGACCACCGGGAACCACGCGGTGGCCTTGCCGAGCCGGTCCGGCCCGAGCTTGGCCCTCACCGCGACCGGAAAGCTCGTCAGCAGTTGGACGGCGACGAGAAAGTTCACGCGGTAGCTTACTCTCCTTCCGATACCCCCGCTTCCGCGAAGGTCGCCATCTCGTTCAGCGTCCGGGCCGCCGCCTCGCAGATGATGATGCCGAGTGCCGCCCCGGTCCCTTCCCCGAGCCGCATCCCCAGGTCGAGCAGCGGGTCGTACCCCAGGGAGTTGAGCATCGATTGGTGCCCCGCTTCGGCGGACGTGTGCGCCGCGATGAGGTAGTCCTTGACCTGCGGCGCCAGTCGCGTCGCGACGAGCGCCGCCGCGCCGGAGATGAAGCCGTCGATGACCACCGGCACCCGCTTCGCCGCCGCCCCGAGCATCACCCCGGCCAGCCCGCCTATCTCGAAGCCGCCTACCTTGCTCAGCACATCGAGCGCGTCCTTGCCGTCCGGCTTGTTGACGTCGAGCGCCTTCTTGACGAGCCCTACCTTCGCGGCGAGCTGTTCGTCGTCGAGACCCGTGCCCCGCCCGGTGACCTCGGTCGCGGTCTTGCCGGTGAAGGCGGCGAAGACGGCGCTGCTGGCCGTCGTGTTGCCGATGCCCATGTCTCCCGTCCCCGCGATGTCGAGACCGCTGCCGGACTCGGTGTTGACCAGCTCGATGCCCGCCTCGATGGCCTGCACCGCCTGCTCCCGCGTCATGGCCGGGCCCAGGCAGATATCACCCGTCCCGTGGCCCACCTTCTTCACGATGAGCTGCGGGTCCGCCGGCAGGTCGCTCGCCACGCCCAGGTCCGCGAAGATGATGCGCGCCCCGGCTACCCGGCACAGGACATTGATGGCCGCACCTCCGTGGAGAAAGTTTTGGACCATCTGGGCGGTAACTTCCTGCGGCCAGTTGCCCACGCCTTCCTTGACGACCCCGTGGTCGCCGGCCAGCGTGAACATGGCCTTCTTTTCCATGGTCGGGCTGGCTTTCCCCTGGATGCCGGCCAGCTGGATGGACAGGTCTTCGAGCCGCCCCAGGCTCCCCTCCGGTTTGGTGAGGTCCGCCTGCCGGGTCCGGGCGGCCGTCATGGCTGCCTCGTCGAGCGGCTTGATCGATGCGATGGTTGCGTTGAGTAGTTCCATTGGTTATCTGTTCGTCCCTTCCTGATTTTTATTGGGCAAAATTCGTCAGGCAGGGAGATTCATATACCGTTGCCGACCACGGGTAACCTCTCTTCAGTCGTATTTCGGTGAGGCCACCGGGCATACTCTCATGCACTCGGAGCACCCTCCGGCGCTCGTCACGTATTGCGCGCAGGCGAACCGGTTGACGGCGCACCGCTCGCCCTTTTTCTTGTCCGGGTAGCCGATGGCCTTGGCCGGGCACCGGAAGACGCACACGTTGCAGAACCGGCAGCCGCGTGCGTCGTCCCGCGCGGTGGAGGCCAGTTCAGCCTCCGTCAGGCATACCGCCAGTTGCACCCGCGGCCCGTACTTTTGTGTTACGAGCAGCCCGCTCATGCCTATCTCCCCGAGCCCGGCTGCCTCCGCGGCGTGTTTGTAGGGAATGACGGCCCTCAGGAACCGCGCGTCCACGGAAGGCCCGTTGCCGGGGAGCGGCAGCGCCTTGAGGCCGGCCGCGTGGGACGCCCGCCCGATGACGTAGCTCGCTCTCGTCAGGCGTCCCCGCAGGTAGTCGACGTGCCGCTCCAGCAGGTCGTTCATCCTCGGCGCCCCGGTCGTGCGCTCCGGTTTCGTCAGGTCGAGGAACTCCGGGTAGACCTCCGCCCCGAACACGACGATCGACTTGCACGATGGCAGCAGCGCCAGCGCGGCCTCGGCCAGCCCCGTGCCCGCCATATCTTCGATGCGCGCCACGCCCGTCAGGTCGACGTCCAGGCTGTCCAGGCAGCTTTGGACGTCGGAGCTGTTTCGTGCCTCGGCTTCGTTCGTCGTCATCGTTCTCTCCCGGCGGTTTTCTCCCATTATATACGCCGCCTTCCCGTCATTGCGAGGAGTCCGCCCTCGGGCGGACGATGTGGCAATCTCTTTCATCTATTCTAATTGTCATTGCGGACACATCGAAGCAATCCGCCTCCTATCCCACGGCTCATCCTGAGCCTGTCGAAGGATGAGCAGCCTGGTGAGGTCTCTTCGCCTTGGCTTCCTGTTGCGGGTTTTTATACCAGCCGTACACACTCCCTCAGGCCTCTCCCGCCAGTTCCTTGAGCGCCCCCACCAGCTTCCGGCACTCCGCCATCGTCCGCGGCGCGATCCGCACGTATGCTGGCAGTCCGAAGGACGCGCAGTCCCGCACCATGATGCCGTACCGCAGCAGGTCGCGCCGGCAGGCCGCCCCGTTCCCCACCTTCACGAGGAAGTAGCTGGCCTCGGTCGGCAATACCGTGAAACCTGTTTTGGCTATCTCCCGCATCAGGTAGTCGCGCGCTTCCCGTACCTTTCTCAGGCTCGTGGCCAGTTCCTTGTCCCTGTCGAGCACCCAAAGCCCCGCCGCCTGCGCCGGCGCGTTCACGTTCCACGGCGGTAGCGACCGCCGCAGGTAGTCGATGACATCCGCCGGCGCCACCGCGTAACCGAGGCGGAGGCCGGGCAGCCCGTAGTCCTTCGTCATCGAGCGCAATTTGATGACGTTGGCCCGCTCGTCGAAGTGGAGCGGCGGCCGCCCGGCCTCGAGGAAGGAGTGGTACGCCTCGTCCAGAACAAGCAGGGCGTCTCCGGCGGCCCGTTGCAGGCCGTCGAGGGCTTCCTGCGGATAAAGGTAGCCGGTCGGATTGTTGGGATTGCACACGAACACCGCCCGCGGGCGGAGGTCCCGCACCATCCCGTTGATGGTAGTGAAATCGGGCCGGAACCCGTCTTCCTCCCGGGCCCGGTAGTGGACCGCGCGCGCCCCCGCCAGCCGCGCCGCCGGCTCGTACTCGCCGTACGTCGGCCCGACGATGAGCGCCCGGTCCCTCTGCCTGAAATAGGTGCTCGCCACCGCCCGGATGAGCTCCGTCGTGCCGCTTCCTACGAGGACGTTCTCCGTCTTCACCCCGAGCCACTTCGCCAGCTTCTCGCTTAGCTCCGTGGCGCGGGAGTCCGGGTAGCGCTCGATGGCCGACTGCGCGATGACCTCCCGCAGTCCCTCCGGTGGCATGAACGGGTTGGTGGACACGCTGAAATCGAGTACCTCCTCCGGCTTCAACCCCAGCGCCGCCAGTTCGTCGTGGTAGAAACCCCCATGGGGTACCACGCGCAGGCTCTTGATGGTTCGCCGCGGCTCAGAACCCATACCATACCCCCAGCCAGAGCAGCGAGAGGATGAGCCAGACACCGGTGGCCCCTGAGAACAGTGAGAGCGCGTACCCTATCGTCTCCGGCGTGAGCTTGCCCTTCGCCTTTTTGTTCCCGAGCCGGTAGTGCCCCGGCTTCTCCAGCTTCACGTCGAGCGCCCCGGCCATGGCCGCCATCGGCCACCCGGCGTTCGGGCTTTCCGTCTTCTTGTGGTCGCTGGAGGTCACGTCCACCGCCCGGCCGCCCGCTCCCCGCAGCCACGCCGCCACGATGAGCAGCGTCGCCGCGAGGCGCGCCGGGATGAAGTTGAGCACGTCGTCGAGCCGCGCCGCAAACTTGCCGAGGTACTCGTACTCGCCATGGTACCCTATCATCGCGTCCGCCGTGTTGACCGCCCGGTAGACGAAGGCCCCCGGCAGCCCGAGCGGCCCGAACACCCCGAGGATGATGAAATAGAAGATCGGCGCGACGACGCTGTCGCACAGCCCCTCCGCCACGGATTCCACCGCCGCCGAGACGATCTGCGGGCGGGAAAGGTTGGTCGCGTCCCGGCTGACGAGCGCCCGCAGTTCGTACCGGACCTGCGTCAGGTCCTCGTTGCCGAGCAGCGTCCGCACCTGCTTGGCCGTTTCCCGCAGCCCCCTGATGGAGAACGTGCTCTTGAGCGCCAGCGCCCCGACGATGGGATAGACGAAGATCATCGCGCCGCCCACGTTGTCCACGCCGATGGCCAGGTAGTAGAACGCCACCCAGACGATGATGCCGGCCCCGCCCGCCGTGACCAGCGTCATGAACGCCCCGAAGAAAAACTGCCCGCCCTTCCCGAGCCGCAGTCCGATTTTCTCCAGCCGCCCGATAACCCAGCCCATCCATGCTACCGGGTGGAGCGCGTTTGGTGGGTCGCCGATAAGCAGGTCGATGATGACCGCTAGCACGAGCATCAGCACGTAGATCATGGTCGGTGCGTCTTCCTTATCGCTTCGCTGACGGCCCCGGTCGCGGCGTGGGCCATCGTTTCGCCCAGCCGCGTGTGCCCGCCGACGTACCGGTGCCGCGGGCCGTCCCCGCTGATGACGAGTACCTCGTCGGTGCCGGTGCCGCTCGCCTGCACGCTTCGGTCGTACACGCTCCGGATGTCGAGGTCCTGGAGCGCCACCGTCTTGGCCTCGGTGATGGTGACGAACGAGGCCGCCAGGGCTCCCGCCGGCAGCGCCGCTCCCGTCGCTAGTATAATGTTTATCGTTCCCGCCGCGGCCGCCCGGCTCAGTGCCGCCTCCCGGTCGTGCCCGATGCGGAGCGCGTTGCTGTCCACGCCCGCCGTCGCCAGCACGAGCACCCACGTGTCGTCCGCTTCTTCGAGCCGCCACGCCATGTTCTCGATGTTCACGCCGGTCGCCAGCGTCACCGTCTCTCGCTGGGACACCTCCCCGCCGAACAGGGTTTCGTGGACCTCCCGGGAATGCCTTCGCCAGTCCGCTTGCCGGACCCCGAATTTCTCTTGTAGCTCTTTCGGCAGCCAGCAGTTCGCCGCCGCCCGGATTCGCTTCAGCCCGCCGTGCCCGCTGAGCGACCGCCGAGGCCCCGGCAGCCGCAGCGCCAGCGCCGTCGCCGGGACGCCGCTGATGTCGTGGTGCACGATGTCCGCCGTGATGCCTTGGTGCTCGATGATCCGTCTTCGCGTTGTCATCCTGCCCGGTTCTCCCCGTTGTTCAGGTGCCCTCCGATGAGCACCGTCGGCAGCCCGTTGAGCGGGTGCGTGAAGACGGTGTTCCCTGCCCCGTACACTTCGGCGACATTCTCGTCGGTGATGACCTCGGCCGGCGCGCCCTCCGCGTAGAGCCGTCCCCCGCTGATGAGCAGCAGCCGCGTACAGTACTGCGCCGCCAGGTTCAGGTCGTGGATCGCGGCGATGACCGTCAGCTGCTGCTCCCGGCAGAGCCGGGAGATGAGGTCCATCACCTCTATCTGTCGCCCGATGTCCAGGTTGGCCGTCGGCTCGTCGAGCAAGATGGAGTCCGTTTCCTGTACCAGCACCCGCGCGATGAGCACCGACTGTATCTCGCCGCCGGACAGCTCGTTGATGTGCCGCTCCGCCAGGTGCAGCGTGCCCGTCTTCGCCATGGCCTCCTGGGCCAGGTCGTAGTCCCGCCGCGTCTCGTGCTGGAACAGCCCCAGGTGCGGGTTGCGCCCCATCAGCACGATCTCGAAGGCGGTGAACGTGCTCGGCAGCAGCGGCAGTTGC
>CAZOMF010000079.1:0-10110 GCA_964580635.1 uncultured Dehalococcoidaceae bacterium | reverse complement strand
TTTCGGCGCTCTGCGCCCGCATCATCGGGGGTATGCGCGCCCTCTTCGCCTCCAAGGACATAGCCCTGACCTATGAAGCACCGGCCCGGTTCCCGGAGGTGAACATCGACGCCGACCGCATCGAGCAGGTGCTGCGGAACCTGCTCAACAACGCCCACCGCTACACGCCGGAGGGCGGCACAGTGACGGTGAAAGTAGCCGCGGAGGGCGGGAGCCTCGTGGTCTCGGTGCAAGACACCGGTCCCGGCATTTCGCCGGAGAACCTGCAAAAGGTCTTCGATCGCTTCTACCGAGTGGACCCCTCCCGCGCGCGGCGGACCGGCGGTTCGGGCCTCGGCCTGGCCATTGTCAAGCAGCTCGTGGAGGCCCACGGCGGCGAGGTGCGCGCCGAGAGCACTCCCGGCCAGGGCAGCACCTTCTCGTTCCGCCTGCCGGCGGCCTAGAACATGATAACGTTGCGGACGGCCTCGCCCTTCTCCATGTCGGCGACGGCTTCGTTGATCCTATCGAACGGATAGTGCCCGGAGACGAGCTCGTCCAGCTTGAAACGCCCGGCCTGGTAAAGCTCGATGAGCCGCGGAATGTCCCGGCGCGGCTCGGTGGCCCCCATGGCGCTCCCCGTAAGCCGCTTGCCCCGCATGAACTCCACCGGGTTGAAGGCATTCAGCCGCTCGTCGTGCCCGTGCCCGATGACGACCGTCATGCCGTCCCCTGCCGACATCAGGAAGCCCTGGCGGAGAATATCAAGCCCCGCCACGGCGATGATGACGTAGTCCGCTCCCAGACCGTAGGTACGGTCTTTCACCGCCTGGACCGGGTCCTTCTCGTTCTTCACGTTCACCGTGTGCGTCGCGCCGAACCGTCTGGCATTCTCCAGTTTGCTGTCGCGCACGTCCGCCGCGATGATGGGGTAGGCGCCGCTCTCGACGGCCCCCTGGATGGCGTTGAGCCCGACGCCCCCCACTCCCATGACGAGGACGCTCTCGCCGCTCTTAACCCGCGCCCGGTTCACCACCGCGCCGTAGCCGGAGATAACGCCGCAGCCGAGCAGGCAGGCGCGGTCGATGGGCAGGTCCTCGGGCACCTTGACGATGTTGATCTCCGGTACGGTCGTGTACTCCACGAAACCCGCCACCGCCCCGGCGAACTGGGTCAGCCGCTGGCCCTTTGAGTTGGTGTACCGTCCCGGCGCGTAAAGCGAGATGTGGTGGTTGAGGCACATGTGGGACTTGCCCCGCCGGCAATAGTAGCAGTAGCCGCAGCCGGTCGGCACCAGGCTGGCCACCACGAGGTCGCCCTTCCGCACGTAGGTGACCCCCTCACCCACCTCGTCCACATAGGCGGCAATCTCGTGCCCGCCGATGGCCGGCAGCGGCGGGCTGCCGTGCTCACCCCGGAAGGAGTGGATATCGCTGTGGCAGATGGCGCAGGCGGCTACCCGCAGCTTCACCTCCCCTTTGCCGGGCGGATCGAGCTGTAAATCTTCCAGGACGAGGGGCTGGTTGTACTCGTAGAGGACGGCGCCTTTCATGGTGATACCTCCCTGAGATGATGTACGGCCGGGGGAACGGCAGAGGTTCCACCGGTATCTTAATCACTCGTAACCGCCGTGTCAACGGCGTTAATAATTGACACCGCCTGCCGGAGCGTACTAAACTCCGAATTAGCCCTCCCCGCGGCCCGGCCGCGCTATCCCCGAACGTTTGCATTTCGAAAGAAAGCGGGACGACGACGATGACGATCGAGAAGAGGTTCCAGGCAGATGTGCTGGTGGCGGGGGGCGGCGTCGCCGGCGTATCGGCCGCGCTGACGACCGCCCGGAGCGGCCTGAACACGCTGCTCATCGAGAGCCAGTCGTCCCTCGGCGGGCTGGCCACCAACGGCTACGTCAACGGCGTGGCCGGGATGGTGGAAGGCAACTGCGCGGAGTGGCTCGACCGCATGGAAGCGGCCGGCGCTTTGCTGCGACGACCGCACCAGTCGGCTATCGACCCGGAGAAAGGCAAGCTCGTCCTCGAGGCGATGCTCCTCGAAGCCGGTGCCCGTATCCTCTACGGCGCCACCATCACCGAAGTCGTCACGCAGGACTCCATGATCAAGGAAGTCATCTGCCAGACCAAGTCCGGCCGGACGGCCGTTAGCGCCCGTATCGTCATCGATGCCACCGGGGACGCCGACGTGGCCGTGGCGGCCGGCGTCCCGTGCGAGGTGGGCAGCGCCGAATTCGGCGGTATCAACATGTCCACCACGATGGCGTTCCGCCTGGCCAACGTCGATATGCCGAAGTACCAGGCGGCCTCCCGTGACTGGATGCGGAAAGAGACGACCGGCGGCCGCGAGCGGACGCAGATGGGACTGTACAGCGAACTCGAGGACAAGGCCGTCGCGGCCGGCGACCTGCCCCGCTTCGTTTTCCCGACCGCCCTCATCTACCCGGTGCCGGGCACCCCGCCGGAGAACGCCGATGTCTGCGTCATGACGACCCACAGCTTCAACGCGCGGAACACGGACGTGGAGGACCTGAGCCGGCAGATCATCGAGCAGCACGAACAGATAGGCTGGATGGAACGATTTTACAGGAAGTACCTGCCGGGCTTCGAGCAGTGTCGGCTCACCGGTATCGCCAACCTCCACGGGGTGCGGGACTCTCGGCGCATCGTCGGGGAGTACGTGCTCCGCGACGAGGACGTGGTCTGCGCCGCCAAGTTCGGGGACGGCATCGCCCGCTTCCCGGAGTTCTTCGATACCCACCACCCCACCGACGCGCGGCTCGGCTTCATCCGCCACGTTCACCTCAGCGAACCCCGGGAGCCGGCAGTCTGCCGTCCCGCCCAGTGCGGTGTGGAGATGCACCCGGCCGGGAGCCCGGGCGGTTACGAGGCGCGCGTTAACCCGCTCGACTACTGCGAGATACCCTACCGGTCGCTCGTACCGCGGCGCGTGGACAACCTCTTCGTGGCCGGGCGCTGCATGTCCGCCGAGTTCAACGCCATCGCGGCGGTGCGGGTTATCGCTACCTCCATGACCACCGGCCAGGCGGCCGCCACGGCGGCCAAAGTCTGCATGGACGAGGGGCTGACGCCGCGCCAGGTGGACGGCAAGCGGGTGCGGGAGCTGATGATCGCCCGGGGAGTGCCCCTCGACGAGGCGCCCGGCGGCCACTGGGCGACCGTCCGGCAGGAGCTCCGGGGCGAGTTCGTCGTGGTGCCCGGGGATTTCGTCGGCGTGATGACGAAGGAGGGCCTGAAGACCCATATGTAGCCCGTTCCGGGCGGTCCGGGCTTACCATAAAGGCGTCCGACGGCCCATTTATCGGAACCGGTGACCAAAAGAATGGGAAACCGATACTCAATACAGAGTAGTTTGCACTTGACAACCCCCACTTCAAGTCACGTATAATTATGTGGCGAAATTAACAGGAAATGTCCCATGCGATATTTCGGCCATAACGGGGTACTACTGATGGCATTACCGGACGGTCACGGCCCGCCGCATACCCCCGACGGGTCAGGAACGTTTCGTTTAAATAAAGTGACCATAGATTTTGGAGGAGGCTAAAGAAAGGGTTATGAGAAAGACTGCAACCATCATCATCGCCGTCTTTGCGGTCGCGTTGATGATCCTCACGGGTTGCGGCGGCGGCACCACGACGACTTCCACGCCGCCTTCTACCACACCCGGTGGAACAACGACGACACCCACGACCACACCTTCGGAGACACCGCAGTACGGCGGGACGCTCAAAGCCATTACGACCGGCGGCCCGGCCATGATGAGCTACCGCGGCCAGATGGGCCCGGCCGACGCAACCTACACGTTCCCGTGCGCGGAGTACCTCGTCGAGCCTCAACTCGAAGCCGACGGCACCCGCGGCTGGATCCCCTTCCTCTGCGAATCCTACAACCTGGACCCCAACACCAAGACCTTTACCTTCAACCTGCGGCACGGCGTCATGTTCTCCGACGGCACCGAGATGACCGCCGACGTCGTGAAGTGGAACTTCCAGCAGGACATCGATAACGGCTGGCTCCAGCAGGCTGACGAGATTACCAGCATCGATACTCCGGACAACTACACCGTTATCCTCAACTTCAAGGACTTCAGCAACCAGTACCTCTTCAACTGGGGTTGGACCACCATCTTCTCGAAGGCGGCCTGGGTCGCTGCCGCCGGCACCGATGACCCCACCGCCCAGGCCGGTATTGACTGGGCCGTCAACCACTGCATCGGCACCGGTCCCTTCATCCTCAAGAGCTACACGACCGATACCAACATGATCTTCACCAAGAACCCTAACTACTGGCAGAAGAGCCCCACTGGCGGCTCACTGCCCTACATGGACGGCATCGAGTTCGATATCATCCCGGATGCCACCACCGCCGCCGCGGCGCTCCAGTCCGGCGAGGTGGACTTCTGGTACCAGGGCAGTTCCGCCCTCGACTGGAAGAACTTCAAGGCCCAGGGCTACAACGTGCTCAGCTACTGGGCGGGTCTCCCGCAGGCCCTCATCCCCAACACCGTCTCCCCTGACTCCAAGTTCCAGGACATCAAGCTCCGCGAGGCGCTCGAGTATGCCATCGATAAGCCCGCCATCGCCCAGGCCCTCGGCCTCGGCTTCTACATCCCGCTCGATCAGCTCGCGCCCAAGACGGAATGGGGCTACGACCCGAACCTCCAGGTCCGCGGCTATGACGTCGCCAAGGCCAAGCAACTGGTGACCGACGCAGGTTATCCCAACGGGTGTCCTATCTCATTGTTGATACAGAACGTCCCGTCCAGCGTCGATGCCGGTGAATCGCTCAAGGGCTACCTCGATGCCGCCGGCTTCCAGACCACCCTCGACCTGGCCGATCCGGGCCGGTTCTTCGCCAGCGTCTTCGGCACCGGCTGGGACGACGTCGTCCAGATGTTCTACGGCATGAACAACACCAATCTGGAGATGTACTACTCCTGGTTCAGCACCGACCCCAAGTCCAACCTCGTCGACCTGATGAGGACCGACTTCCAGAAGCAGCAGGACCCCATCGCCAGCACATTGGTCACCGATGCCGAGCAGGAAGCGGAGATGGTCAAGCTGCTCGACAACATGTACGAAGCAGCCACCGTTATTCCTCTCTGGATGCCCCCGGCGACCACTATCGCCCCGATGTATCTCCACCACCACACCCTGCGCGACGGCTTCATCCGTCAGGATTGGGAGAACGTCTGGATGGGCCCTCACTAGGACCCGACCGACACAGGTAAAACCGAATACGTAAACCACACCAACCGGGTGGCCCATCGTCCCCACCAGCGGGCCACCCGGTTTAGGGTGGGGCGTTATATCCGTGAGCGTCGCCCTGCCTGGGCAATCACCGTTAGTTTGCAGGAATAGAAGCACTCCGACATGGGAACATATATAATCAGGCGCCTCATTATAGCGATATTCATCATAATTATCGTGTCCCTGATCGTCTTCTTTACGATGCGGTTGCTCCCGGGTGATCCGCTCGTCATCTTCCTGGGACGGCAGGCCGGCACCGGTTCGCTTTCCCCCGAGCAGGTAAAGATGCTGTACCACCAGTACGGGCTTGACCAGCCGCTCATGGTCCAATACTGGAACTGGTTCACCGGTATCTTCCAGGGCAACCTCGGCACCTCCATCACCTATCACCAGGACGTGGCGGAGCTGATGCTGCAGCGGTTCCCCGTTACCCTCAACCTCGGCTTGGAAAGCTTCGTGATCTCGAACTTCCTGGGCGTCGTACTCGGGATGGTGGCCGCCCTGCGGCGGGGCAAGTGGATGGACAGCGCCTCCACGGTACTCTCCTACATCGGGGTTTCCGTCCCGGTGTTCTGGCTCGGGCTACTTCTTATCTACGGGTTCGGTCTCAAGCTGGGCTGGTTCCCCATATATGGGTACGTTTCACCGGGCGAGAACCTCTGGGAGAATATTTACCATTCCGTCATGCCGGTGGCCTGTTTGTCTCTCATGGGCTGGGCGGTCATCGCCCGGCAAATGCGTTCCAGCATGCTGGAGGTCATCTCGCAGGACTATGTGCGCACGGCCTGGTCCAAGGGATTGACGGAACGGGCCGTCGTCCTGAAGCACATGCTGAAAAACAGCTTGATCCCGGTCATCACCCTGATGGGCATCGGCCTCGGCCTGATGCTGGGAGGTCAGGTCTTTATCGAGCAAGTCTTCGCCATCCCCGGTGTCGGACGGCTGCTCGTCAACGCCGTCTTCGCCCAGGACTACCCGATCGTCCAATCGACCGTCCTGGTACTGGCCGGCGCCGTTATCTTAGTCAACCTGCTGGTGGATATTTCGTACGGCTGGTTCGACCCGAGGATCAGATATGGCTAATTCCGAACCGACAACCGAAGCACAGGAAACCAACCCGCAGCTGAAAGGTCCGGCCGGGGGGAAACGCGTCACCGAGTGGCAGCGGTTCCGCCGGGTGTTCCTGCAGCGCCGGCTGGTGGTATTCGGGCTGGTGGTGCTGGGCATCCTCCTGATCCTCGGCGTCTTCGCGCCGTTCATCGCGCCCTACCCGCCGAACCAGCAGAACATGCCCGAGTCCTTCCAGTCCCCGAACATACACCACTGGCTGGGCACGGACATCCAGGGGCGTGATACATTGAGCCGCCTTATCTACGGTTCGCGGACGGCGCTCGAGGTCGGCTTCGGTTCGGTGCTGCTGGCCGGCGTCATCGGCATCAGCCTGGGTCTCATCGCGGGGTTCCTCGGCGGCGTGATCGGCATGATCATCATGCGCGTCATGGATGCCCTCATGGGCTTCCCGATGATCCTGCTGGCCCTGCTTATCTCGGTCGTCCTCGGCGGCGGGGTCCTGAACGTGGTCTTCGCCCTGAGCGTGGCGACCCTGCCGGGGTACGCCCGCGTCATGAACGGGTTGGCGTTAAGCATACGTGAGAACGACTATGTCCTGGCGGAGCGCTCCATGGGCGCCACCAGCCTGCGTACGATGTTCCTCCACGTCCTGCCGAACGGCCTGCCGTCCATGATCGTGCTCGTCACCCTCCAGCTCGGCGCGCTCATCCTGGCGGAAGCCGGCCTGAGCTACCTCGGCGTGGGCATCACCCCGCCGACGCCGGCCTGGGGCGCGATGGTGGCGGACGGACAGCGCTACCTGGCGACCTTCCCGTGGCTCTCGCTGGCGCCGGGCATCGCCATCATGTTCGTCGTGTTCGCCTTCAACCTGGTGGGCGACGGCCTGCGGGACGCCCTCGACCCGCGGCTCCGCGGCCTGCTTTAGAGCTACCCGAAACGGTAACACAGCCCCCTTCCCAAACCGGAAGGGGGCTTTATTTTGGGGGAAAGGGTCACCCTCGCCCCTGCCCTCTTCCCTCAAGGGAGAGGGGGAGAGACGCAACCGCTTGCGCCATCGTACGAATGGAACGTATACTGGAACGTCCGCGACTGAAAACCGAGGAGCGCTAACCATGCCCACCGTTAAACTAGCCGTCATCGGGGGGACGGGGCTCTATGACATCGAGGGCCTGACCGACCTGGAGCAGGTCGAGATCGAAACGCCCTTCGGCAATCCGTCGGACAGTATCGCCGTCGGGGAACTCAACGGCGCCGGCGTCGCCTTCCTGCCCCGCCACGGCCGCGGCCACCGCATCTCCCCCACCGAGGTCAACTCCCGCGCCAATATGTGGGCGCTCAAGAGCCTGGGCGTGGAACACATCATCTCGGTCAACTCCTGCGGCAGCTTCAAGGAGGAGCTGGCCCCGGGCCACCTCGTCATCCCGGACCAGATTATTGACCGCACCACCCAGCGCCACAACACCTTCTTCGGGGACGGCATCGTGGCCCACATCCAGTTCGCCGACCCCTTCTGTCCGGACCTCTCGGACATTGTCTACGAGTGCGCCGTGGAGGCCGGAGCCGTCGTCCACAGGGGCGGCACCTTCGTCGCCATGGAAGGCCCCGCCTTCTCCACCCGCGCCGAGTCCCGCCTCTACCGCTCCTGGGGGGCGGACGTCATCGGCATGACGGTGCTGCCGGAGGCCCGCCTCGCCCGGGAAGCCGAGATGTGCTACGCCTCCATCGCCTGCGTGACGGACTACGACTCCTGGCACGAGACGAACGAGACGGTGACCGTGGAGGCGATCCTGACGACGCTCCACAACAACATCGCCACGGCGAAAGACACCATCCGCCGGGCGGCCGGGCGGCTCGGCGGGGAGCGCACCTGCGCCTGCAAGGACGCCCTCGGGCCGGCGCTCGTCACGGACATGAGCACCGTGCCGTCGAGCCGCAAGCGCGAGCTCGAACTGCTCCTGAAAAAGTACCTGTAAGGTTATTATGTCGAATACGGAGTTCAACTGCCTGCCCACCATCATCGGGTCCATGCCGCACAAGGACCCGGTCAGGGCCTGCGACCTCATCGCGCGGTACCTGAAGGACCTGCCAGCCTGGCCGCAGCTGCCGGCGCGCTCCTTCCTGGAGAACATGTACGTCCAGTACGCCGAGGGCTTCCCCGGCCTGACCGTGGACGAGGCGAAGAAGCACCTCCACATCGAGACCTCGCGGGACTACGGCGCCGCCCTGGAGGCGCTCTACACCGCCTACCTGCGGGACGACCCGGACGCCTTTCCCATCGGCGAGGACCACGCCGCCGGGCTCTACGCCTTCCTGCGGCGGACGGACCTCGACCCGCGGGCCGTCAAGGGGCACGTCACCGGGCCCATCTCCTGGGGCATGACGGTCACCGACCAGGACCGCAAGGCCATCCTCTACGACGACGTCCTGGGGGACGCGGTACCGAAGCTGCTCAAGCTCAAGGGCGCCTGGCAGGAGCGGCAGCTCACCAAGCTCGGCAAGGACACCATCACCTTCGTGGACGAGCCGTACATGGCCTCCTTCGGCTCCTCGGTGGCGGCGGGGTCGTTTTCGGACCCGGCCCGGACGGCCGCCCTCATCGACGAGGTCTTCGAGGGCCTGGCCGGCCTCAAGGGCATCCACTGCTGCGGCAACACGGACTGGTCCGTCATTTTACGGACGAAGCTCGATATCCTCAACTTCGATACCTACAACTACGCCGAATCGCTGACGCTCTACGCGGACGAGGTCAAGGCCTTCGTGGGACGGGGCGGCTGCATCGCCTGGGGCGTCGTGCCCAACACGGCGGATACGGTGGAGAAAGAGGACGTCACCGCGCTCCGGGAGCGCCTGGAGGAGGCCATGGCGCCTTTCACCCGCAACGGGCTCCGGTTCCGCGACCTGGCGGCGCACAGCATCATCACGCCGAGCTGCTCGCTGGCCGGGCTGACCGAGGACGGCGCCGAGCAGGCCCTCGACCTGCTGGTCACGCTCTCACAGGAGATGCGGCGGAAGTACGGATAGCGCGGCAGGCTCGATTCGTTTTGTAAAAACGGGCCGTGTTTCAAGGCGTTCCTTCCGTAGCTGGAAGCGGGGGAAAGCGGTGGAAATCAGCTTCGATTCGTTTCGTCATTTTCCGATTGCTGTGCATGACCCAGCTATGATTCGTTTCGTCATTTTCCGGCTGTTTCAAGCGGTCCAGCTACGATTCGTTTTGTCATTGGCACGAAGGTGTCACTTTCACATTTGTTATGTGTCGTTATCACGTACCTCACTTCATTAGTATAGTACACTTGTTCTGTTTCAGTCAAGGGAATTCCGTCGCATTTCAGGAAGATAGATTCCGGCCTGCGCCGGAATGACGTAAGGTCGGATGGTCCGGCGGCCAAAGGCCGCCGCACCGCCGCGAGTCCGGGGACCGGGCAGAAGCCCGGTGAAGGCGGCGTCAACTGGATTCCCGCCGACGCGGGAATGACAGGAGGCGGATTGCTTCGGTCGCGGTGCTCCTTCGTGATGGCGGGAAGCCGATGCCAGATTCCGGCCTGCGCCGGAATGACGACAGAACGACAAGGTGTTACGTCTGGTAGCCTTGAGTACGTTCACGGTATAATGGCCCCATGAACGGGGACATGGCGCTCGTCGGCATCATCGTGCTGGCGGCGATAGCGATGTTCGTCTGGGGCAGGGTCCGCATCGATATCGTCGCCCTCGGTGTGCTGGTGGTCCTCTTCATCCTCAAGCTCATCGAGCCGGACCAGGTCCTCTACGGCCTGGCCAAC
>CAZOMF010000078.1:9855-10123 GCA_964580635.1 uncultured Dehalococcoidaceae bacterium | reverse complement strand
TTTGGAGAATGGTCAGCGAGGAACAAAAACCCTCTCTATCTCCCTTTACGAAAGGGAGACGATAGACGGGAGCGGCAGTCAACACATGTTTTAGGGCGTCCGGAGAGAAGCGGGATTCTTCGCTGCGCTCAGAATGATAAAAGCGGATTGCTTCGGTCGCTGCGCTCCCTCGCAATGACGGTGATATCGGGGCGGGGGGTGGAAGGCCGCGGGGCGGCCCCCCCCCCCGCCCGGCAGACCGGGCCGCGGGGCAGGAAACAAAAAGGGC
>CAZOMF010000078.1:0-9845 GCA_964580635.1 uncultured Dehalococcoidaceae bacterium | reverse complement strand
TCGCAATGACGGTGATATCGGGCCGTCGCCCCACCGGGTCATACGGAGACCGGGCTGAAACCTTACGAATGCGGCGTTACCTGGATTCCCGCTTCCCCGGGAATGACGGTGAACCGTGAGGCCCGGTTTTCAAGCCTCCTGTGCCGGAAAGACCTTGTCCCCTTCCACTCTCGCCTCGCCGTAGTCCGCCAGGGCATCGGCGACGCCCACGGCCAGGCCGTCGGCGCACTTGCGGTCGAGGCTCGGGTCCTTCCGCATGATGGCGGCGGCGATGTCCGCCGTCGTGCACGGCCCCTTCGCCAGGCAGGCCCGCGCCGTCCCCAGCAGCGAGTCCACCGTGAAATCGGCGCAGATGTTATCGATGAGGAACTGGAGCGTCTTGTCCGTCGTCAGTGTCATTGCAGCAGCGCCTCGAAGAACTCGAACGTCTTCTCCCAGGCGTCCATGGCCTGCACCGGGCGGTAGCGCTCGGTGTGGTAGTACCAGAAGCCGTGGCCGGCCCCGTCGTAGCGGTGGAAGGTGTAGTCCTTGTGGTATTTCTTGAGCTCCGCCTCGTGGAGGTCCACCTGCTCCGGCGACGGGCTCATGTCGTCGTTGCCGAAGAGCCCGAGCAGCGGGCAGGAGAGGTCTTTGGTCAGGTCGATGGGCGCCACCGGGTTGGCGGGGGTCAGCTCCTCCTTGGCCTGGACGACGCGCCCGCCCCAGCACTCCACAGCGGCGTCGAAGCCGGTGGTCCGGCAGGCGACGAGGAACGAATGCCGTCCCCCGGAGCAGGTGCCGATGAGCCCCACCTTGCCGCTGCTGTACGGCAGCGCTTTCAGGTAGTCCCGGGCGCCCTCGCAGTCGCCCACCACGCTGTCATCCGGGACGCCGCCCTCCGCCCGGGCCTTCGCGGCGATCTCCGGCGCGGTGCCGTGCCCGAAGCGGCAGTAGATGTCCGGGCAGATAGAAACGTAACCCTGCTGCGCGAAACGACGCGTCATCTCCCGGAAGAACTCGTCCCAGCCCGGCAGGTGGGGTATCAGGACGATGCCGGGGTACGGCCCGGCCCCGAGCGGCCGCGCCAGGTAGGCGTGAATGAGGTCGCCGTTATGGCCCGCCATGACGACCGTCTCGGCCAGCATGCCTTCATAGTCGCCCGTGTTCAGATCGTTCCACATGGTCAAATCTCCCTTTTCGTCATAGAAGCCCTTCCGTCAACGGGAGGACCTCTCTTCAACATACTCGTTACGGCCGCGCCTGTAAACCGGCGCTTACTCCGTTTTTCCCAGCACGCCGTCCCGGTAGAGCCGGGTCAAGGTGACCGGCTTCAGCTCGTTTTCCAGCCTCTCGCCGCTCCGGGCGTAGACCTTGATGTAGTTGCCGGTCAGGCCGTTCCAGAGGCCGCCCTTCCCCTGCTCGAACAGCACGGACATGGTCCGGCCGATGAAACCCTCCCGGAACAGCCGGGCGCTCGTTTCCGCGAGGGCCAGCATCGCCCGGCTGCGCTCCTTCTTGACCGTCTCCGGCACCTGCTCCGGCAGGTCCGCCGCCGCCGTTCCCGGCCGCGACGAGTAAGAAAAGACGTGGATGCGGGCGAAACCCGTCGTCTCGCAGAAGGCGTAGCTCTCCCGGAACTCGTCATCGGTCTCGCCGGGGAACCCGACGATGACGTCGGTGGTGATGGCCGCCTCCGGCACGAGCCGCCGCAGCAGTTCGACGGTCGCCGCGTAGTGCTCCGTCCGGTAGCGCCGCACCATCCTCGCCAGCACGGAATCGCTGCCGCTCTGGAGCGAGAGGTGGAAGTGCGGGCAGAGGCGCGGGTCCTCCCAGAGCCGCAGCAGGCGTTCCGTTATCTCCGGCGGCTGGAGTGAGCTGAGCCGCACGCGGTCAATGTCCGTCTCCGCTAAAATCCGCTCCAGCAGGTCTTTCAGGTCCGTGGCGCTGTCCCAGTAGATGCCTATCTCGGTGCCGGTGAGCACCACCTCCCGGAAGCCGTCCGCCGCCCGCTCGCGGACCATGCGCACCACGTCGTCGGCCGGGACGGTGGTGACCTCGTCCCGTACGAGCGGCACGATGCAGTAGGCGCAGCGATTGGCGCAGCCGTCCTGCACCCGGAGGAAGGCGCGGGTCCGCCCGGCGGGGACGTTCTCGTGTTCCAGCCGTTCGCCGCGCGGCGCCGGTCCGAGCAAGGTGACGAGGTCCCGCTTGGCGTCGTTCCCGAGGACGAGCTCCACGCCCTCGATGCCGCTCAGATCGTCCGGGGCGCGGTCCGCGTAGCAGCCCATGGCGATGAGCCGCGCCGAGGGGTTCCGCCGCCGGGCCGCCCGGAGCAGCTGCCGCGATTTCCGGTCCGCCACGTGGGTCACCGTGCAGGTATTAAGGACGTAGATATCCGCCGGGGCGTCCGCCGCCACCGGCTCGTAGCCGGCCGCGGCCAGCTCCCGCGCCAGCTCCTGTATCTCCGCCTGGTTCAGCTTGCAGCCCAGGAAATCGAGGGCCACCGTCGTCCTTCTCATGCGTCAGTCCACGTAGAGCAGCAGGCCTTTCAAATATTCCGTTTCCGGGTGGTAGATGTTAACGGGATGGTCGAACCCCTGGCGGTGGGACTGGAGGATGCGCACCTGCCGTCCCGCCTCGGCGGCCGCCTGGAAGACGACCTGCCGGAAGAGGCGTTCGTCCACGTAGTGGGAGCACGAGCAGGTCAGCACGAGTCCGCCCGACGCGACCTGCTTGATGGCGAGCCGGTTGATGTCCTTGTAGCCCCGGCAGGCGGGCACCACGTCCGCCTTGCGTTTGGCGAAGGCGGGCGGGTCGAGGATGATGTAATCGTACTCACCCTCCGGGTCCCGAAGGTAGTCGAAGACGTCCCCGACGATGTGCCGCGCGCGGCCCCCGCCGAAGCTGTTGAGGCCGAAATTCTCCTCCGCGAGCGTCAGCGCCTTCGCCGACATATCCAGGTTGTCCACCGACGCCGCCGCGCCGGCGAGGGCGTACACGCCGAAGGCGCCGGTATAGGCGAAGGCATTGAGCACGCGGCAGCTCTGCGCCGTCTCCCGCACCAGCTTGCGCATCTCCCGCTGGTCGAGGAAGAAGCCGGTCTTCTGCGACCCCTCGAAGGCCACTTTGAAGTGCAGCCCCTCCTCCCGGACGGTCGCACTCTCCACTTCCTCGCCGGAGAGGTGACCGGTGAAGGGCGGCAGGCCCTCCTCCCGGCGGGAAGGCAGGTCCGAGGCCTCGCGGACGCTGCGGGGGTGCACCTCGTCGGTCAGGCACTCCAGGAGCAGCGGTTTGAGCTTCTCCGCCCCGAGCGTACCCACCTGGACGACGAGCACGTCATCATAGAGATCGGCGATGAAACCGGGGACGTGGTCGCCCTCGGCGTTAAGGAGGCGATAGGCATTGGTGACGGAGGGATCGAAGAACCGCCGCCGCAGGGCCACCGCCTCTTTCACGTGGCGGCGCAATGCGTCCTGCGGCGGCTCATCACCAATGCTCACCATCCGCCCGATGATGGACGATTTCCGGTTGAAATACCCGTGCCCGAGCAGTTCGCCGCCGGCGGCGACGACCGGCAGGATGTCCCCGTCGGTAAAGTCCGGCAGGCCCGCCACCGCCCCGGAGAACAGCCAGTGATGGCGGTTCCGCAGCGCCCTGTCCTTGCCCGGTTTGAGCACGACGGCGTCCATCACCGGCCACCCGCCCGGAGCCGTCGAACGACCGGCCGGTCCGGCTCCGAAAAGTCCGTTTCTTCGAGGTCCCCGGGACGGAGCCAGCGGACCTCGTCGTGGTCGGTCAAAGTGAACCGGTCCGAGGCGAGCGTGGCCCGGTAGACGAGCAAGTCGATAGCCGCCTCGCCACGGTACTCGACGGAAGCGAAAGATTCCCCGGTTTCGGAAGGCACGCCCAGCTCCTCGCGGAGCTCCCGCTCGAGGCCACGCTCCGGCGTCTCGCCGTCACGGAGCTTGCCGCCGGGAAACTCCCAGGCCCCGCCGAGACCGCCCTCCTTGCGCCGGGCCACGAGGACGCGGCCCTCCCGCTCGATGACCGCCGCCACCACTCTGACCGCTTCGACCGCGCCGGCTCGTTTCATACCACCCATATTACGGCACGCGTCCTGCGTGTGACAAGCGAGACGATTTTTACTCGCTCGACGGGATCTATATAAAATGTCATTCTGAGGGAGCCCACTACCGGCGGTGGCCCGCCTGAGGCGGGCCACCGCCCACGATGAACACACTCCTCAGCCGCGCGCTACAGCAGCCGCGTGATGAGCAGCGTTGCCAGGCCGAGGAAGAGCAGGAAGCCGAAGGCGTCCGTGCAGGTGGTGACGATGACGGCCGAGGACACGGCCGGGTCTATCTTCAGGCGTGCCAGTATCAGCGGCACGCCGGCGCCGGTTATCCCGGCGATGAACATGTTGCCGATCATCGCCAGGCCGAGCACGACGCCGAGCATGTAGTTGTCCTTCCACAGCCACCCCACCAGGCCGACGAGGACGCCAAGGAACACCCCGTGCAGCAGGCCGAGCAGCGCTTCCCGCCCAAGCAGCCGCAGACCGGTGCGCCGGGTGATCTCCCCGAGCGCCATGCCGCGGACGACGAGCGTCAGCGTCTGGGTGCCGCCGATGCCGCCCTGACCGGCCACCACCGGCAGGAAAGCGGCCAGGAACACCACGCGGGCGATGGTATTCTGGAACACGCTGATGACCGCGGCGCCGACGAAGGTCGTCGCCAGGTTGATGGTGAGCCACGGCAGGCGTTTCTTCATGGAGACGATCATGGAGCCGGTCACGCGGTCGCCGGCGATACCGGCCAGCTTGTACATGTCCTCGGTGGCCTGCTCGCTGATGATATCGATGACGTCCTCGGACAGGATGATGCCGAGGAGGTGCCGTTCGGCATCGACGACCGGCAGCGAGTCGAGGTCGTAGCGCTGCATCACACGGGCGGCCTCCTCCTCGTCCGTATCGGCGGTGACGCTGATGATGTCCGTCTCCATGACGTCGCCGACGATGGTCCAGGGACGGGAAAGGGCCAGCCGCGCCAGGCCGAGCTCGCCTTTCAGCTTGCCCTCGGCGTCGATGACGAAGATGGAGTGGACGCTTTCCAGCTCCGGTTCCATCTGGCGGAGGGTATCGAGGGCGCTGCTGGTGGTGGCGGTCTCCTGCACGGCGACGTACTCGCGGACCATGACGCCGCCGGCGGTGTCGTCGGCGTAGCGGAGCAGCGGCAGGACGTCGACGAGGTCCTGCATCTTCTGGAGGACGGCGTCGGAACGCTCGTCAGGCAGCTGGCGGAGGACGTCCGCCTGGACGTCGGAGTCCGCCTCGTCGAGGATGCCGGAGAGGACGGCGTCGTCAACGCTGTCGGTGATGGTCCTGATGTCCTCGGAATCGAGGTGCTCGAGGATCTCGGCCGCTTCCTGGGGCGGCAGAGCGGTGAGGATCTCCTTGCGGGTGTCTTCCGGGAGGCCATCGAGGACGACGCCCTGGTCGGCGGGATGGAGGTCCCGGAAGACGCCGACGGCCTCATCGCGGTTTTCCTGCTCGACGAGTTCCTGTATCTGCTCGGCGATGTCCTCGGTCTTCTCGTCGCTGAGCGGCAGGTTATCTTCCTGGACGTTCGGGTCCTTTTCCTCGATTTCCTTTTCCACGGCGCACTCCTGCGGTAGATGTAACGACGCCCTACGTCAGCTTACTCTGGAACGGCGAGTAAGTAAAGGGCGGCACGCGAAAAAACGGCCACCGGCGAGCGACATTCACCCGGCTCGCCACGTGCGTCTTACTTGAAAAAGCCTCCCTTTTCGGAGTAGAATTAACACCGGAACTGCAGTTCGCATTTCTATTTTCCGCTGCATCAGGGAGGACACTATCAACACGCAACCGACCAGAGTCGTCGTTACCGGCATCGGCGCGCTCACGCCCCTCGGGCTCGACCTCAAGACCACCTGGGAAGGGCTCGTCGCCGGGAAGAACGGCATCGACTATATCACCCTCTTCGACGCCTCAGAGATGGAGGTCAAATTCGCCGGCGAGGTCAAGGGCTTCGAGCCGACCGACTACATCGACCGCAAATCCGCCCGCCGCATGGACCGCTTCGCCCAGCTTGCCGTGGCGGCCGGCATCCAGGCCGTACAGAACGCCGAACTTAAAATCAACGAGGCCAACAAGGACGAGATAGGCGTCATCATCGGCTCCGGCATCGGCGGCCTGACCACCATGTTCGAGCAGGCCAAGATCCTGGTGGAGAAAGGCCCCACCCGCGTCTCCCCCTTCCTGGCCCCCATGATGATCTCGGACATCGCCGCCGCCCAGATATCCATCGCGCTCGGCGTGCGCGGCCCCAACATCTGCACCACGTCCGCCTGTTCCTCCGGGTCGGACGCCATCGGCGTCGCCTCGGAGCTCATCCGCCACGGCGAGAGCGACATCATGCTGGCCGGCGGGACGGAGGCCATCGTCAACCCCCTCGGCATCACCTCGTTCGCGGCGCTGAAGGCGCTCTCCTTCCGCAACGACGACCCCGCCCACGCCTCGCGTCCGTTCGACGCGGAGCGTGACGGCTTCGTCATCGCCGAGGGCGCCACCGTGCTCGTCCTGGAGAGCCTGGCGCACGCGCAGGCCCGCGGGGCGCACGTCATCGCCGAGATTATCGGCTACGGCGCCACCTCGGACTCCTTCCACGTCACCCAGCCCCTCGAGGACGGCTCCGGCGCCGCCAAGGCCATGAAGCTGGCCCTCAAGAAGGCCGGCTGCACGCCGGAGGACATCGACTACATCAACGCCCACGGCACCTCCACCCCCCTTAACGACGCCATGGAGACGCGGGCCATCAAATCCGTCTTCGGCGAGTACGCCTACAAGGTGCCCATCAGCTCGACGAAGTCCATGACCGGCCATATGATCGGCTGCGCCGGCGCCATCGAGCCCTCCATCTGCATGATGGCCATCAACCACGGCGTGGTGCCCCCGACCATCAACTACCAGTGCCCGGACCCCGCCTGCGACCTGGACTACGTCCCCAACACCGCCCGGGAGGTCGAGGTGAACATAGCCCTGACCAACTCCTTCGGTTTCGGCGGGCACAACTCGGTGCTGATACTGCGGAAGTTCGCCGGGGAGTAGCGGTTGAGCCACTGTCACTGGAACGTCCTGGCCCCCCTTCCCGAAACGGGGACGCCCGGCGACCGCGGCTACCCGTCCCTCCTCACCCAGCTCCTCGCCAACCGGGGCCTGATCGGCCCGGAGGAGCGCCGCGCCTTCCTGGGTTGCGACGCCTCGCTGCTGCGCGACCCGCTCCGCCTGCCGGACATGGAGCAGGCGGCCGGACGTCTCTACCGCGCCCTCCTCGCCGGGGAGAAGGTCTGCGTCTACGGTGACTTCGACGCCGACGGTATCACCGCCACCGCCGTGCTCGTGCAGGGCATCACGGCGCTCGGCGGCAACGCCGTCCCCTACATCCCGCACCGCCAGACGGAGGGCCACGGCCTCCAGACCGCCGCCCTGAAACGCCTCCGCGAGCAGGGCGTCGACGTGGTCGTCACCGTGGATACCGGCGTGACGGACGTCGCCGAGGTGGGGCAGGCCAAGAAGATGGGGATGGACGTCGTCATCACCGACCACCACAGCCCCCTCGACGAGGTCCCGGCGGCCGCCGCCGTGGTGGACGCCAAGCTATCCACCTCAAAGTACGGCTTCACCGGCCTGGCCGGCTGCGGGGTGGCCTACAAGCTGCTCCACGCCCTGCTGAAAATAGTGGGCCGGGAAGAGCTGCTCGACGAGGTGGTGGACCTGGTCGCCATCGGGACGGTGGCGGACCTCTCGCCGGTCCTCGACGAGAACCGCTACCTCATCACCCACGGGCTGGAGCGCATCAACGCGGCGCCCCGCCCCGGCCTCCGCGAGCTCATTACAATTACCGGCTGCGAGGCCGGCAACCTCTCCGCCGACCGCATCGGCTGGATCCTCGCGCCCTGCCTCAACGCCGCCGGGCGCCTCGCCGACGGACTGACCGGCTTCAACCTCCTCATGACGCAGGACGACAAGGAAGCGCAGGAGCTGGCCGGCTGGCTGGCCCGCAAGAACGAGGAGCGCCAGCGCCTCACCACGGCCGCGCTCGCCCGGGCCCGGGAGGACGTGCTCGCCGCCGGACTGCCGCCCCTGCTCATGACCGCCTCCCACGAGTACCCGATGGGCGTGGCCGGTCTCGTGGCCGGGCGCCTGGCGGAGGAATTTTATCGCCCGGCCATCGTCGTCCACACCGCCGGGAACGTGAGCCACGGCTCCTGCCGCTCGATCCGGGAGTTCGATATCATCGCCGCGCTCAACCGCTTCGACGGGCTGATGACCCGCTACGGCGGCCACGCCGCCGCCGCCGGCTTCACGCTGCCCACCTCGAAGCTGCCGCAGCTGAAGGAAGGGCTCGAAGCCCTCGCCGCTGAGCAGCTCTCCGGCGTGGAGCTGCTGCCCCGGCTGGACATCGACGCCCGCGTCACGCTGCCGGAGCTCGGCGGGGACACCTGGGAGCAGGTGCAGCGGCTGGCGCCCTTCGGCATGAGCAATCCCGTCCCCACCTTCCTCAGCGAGACCGTCGAGGTGCTGGAGCGCCGCACCATGGGCGCCAACGGCGACCACCTCCGCTTCCGCCTGCGACAGTCCGGCAGCGTCTGGACGGCCGTGGCGTTCCGCCTGGGCAACCACGCGGATGCCAGCGCGCCGCTCATCGACATCGTGTATAATCTGGAAGAGGACAACTGGAACGGCCGCCGCCGGCTCCGCCTCAACATCCTGGACTTCAAGCCGGCCGGCTAGGAACGCCGGGACCGCCGCTCGTCCTTCGACAGGCTCAGGATGAGCGGCCGCAGCGGCATGACGAAGGAGTGAGTGTGATGAAGAACCCCAACGGTCCCTATCCCGGCCGCCAGATCTTTATCGGCCGGACGCCCGCCGGCCTGCCGGCGTTCGCCTACCTCGTCACCGGGCGCAGCCCGGCCAGCCGCGAGCGGCGCGCCGTGCCCCGGGACAGCGGGGTCATCATGGGGCCGATCGACAACACCCCCTACGACTGGCTCCGCCACTACACCGCCGTCAAGTACGATAACACCATCGGCTTCCTCGCCTTGAGCAACGGCATCCAGACGGAAGCCCTCTACGAGACCTACCGGCTCCTCTACCACTGCGGCACCCGGCCGGCCCGCGGCTATCTCAAGAAGCTCATGGACGGCGCCAACTACGAGCCGGACAGCCTGAAGACGCCGCGCATCGCCGGGCTCATCATGACGCCGTCGGGGAAAAAGAAGGAGCCGGTCTACCTGCTGGGCATCAAGACGGCGGGCGCGCCCGCCTACGCCTGGGAGCTGACCTTCGACCCCGGGGCGCTGGGGTGCGTCTCGACCTACGCGGGAGAGATGGCGGAGCCGAAGCCCTTCGACGCCGAGAACGGTCCCTCGGCGCTGGCCATCGACGCCGAGACCCCCCGCGACCTCGCCAATTTTGTCTATGAAATCTCTGCCGCCCAGAACAACGGCGAAGACATCCGCGTGACGGCGGTGGCGGGCGTCCGCCAAAACGACGGCCTCACCTGGAAGCTCTTCCACCTCAACCGGCACGGGGACTGACCAGGCCGTCATCGCGAGGAGTCCGACGCAGGCGGACGACGAAGCAATCGGTCGGGGCGTCCTTCGACAGGCACAGGATGAGCGGAAAACGAGATTCTTCGCTCCGTTCGGAATGACAATGGGACGGATTGCTTCGCCGCGCTCGCAATGACAGGAAAGGACGAGACCCTACTCTTCCCGTTTCCAGGCGTATACCAGCAGCGCCACCGGCCCCCCGAACAGCCCGGCCAGCCGCCAGAACACGGGAC
>CAZOMF010000077.1:0-10146 GCA_964580635.1 uncultured Dehalococcoidaceae bacterium | reverse complement strand
AGGCAGTCGTAGAGGGCGCCCGGCTTGTGCTTGAGCGAGAAGACGATGGAGGTCTTGTCGTTCCCGGTCGGCAGGGCGTCTTCCTTGGAGAGCACGAAGAACCGTGTGTAATTATGCGGGTTGTCCTCTATCTCCCGCGCCAGGATGGTCATGCTGTAGAGCTCGGCGGCGCGCTCGCCGGCCACGGCAGCGGCATCCTTCAGCCCCTGCTCCTTTATCATCTTGACGCTGCCGGCCGTGTCCGACGAGGGGACGAGCTCGGCGTTGAGGTGCTTGAGAAAGTTACGGCTCTGGCCGAGCGCCTGCGGGTGCGAGTAGATGAGCCGGACGGAGTCCAGTGTGGCACCCTCCGGCGCAATAAGGCAGTGGCTGATACGCAGCTCGGTCTCCCCGCAGACCATGATGGGGGTATCGAGGAGCAGGTCGTAGGCGCGGGTGATGCTGCCCTCGAGGGAGTTCTCCACCGGCACGAGAGCGAACGGGGCCGCCGACGTTTCCACGGCCTCGAAGACCTCGTCAAGCGTCTCATAGGGCAGGCCGCGCGTCGACGGCCCGAAGAACCGCACCGCTGCTTCCTCGGTGTAGGCGCCCGGCTCGCCCTGGAAGGCGACGGACACGCCCTGCACCTTCTTGGACGCGTCGAACACCTGCCGGTAGATGGCCTCGACGTCGCTGGGGTTGATGCCCTTCTCCCGGGCCAGTTCGCGGACCCGCCGCAGTACGGTCTTCTCCCGCTCCCGATCCTCGATGACCTGCCTGGTTGCCTGCTTGCCCTTGCCGATCTCCACCGAGACCTGCTGCCGGCTGGCGATGAGCTCGACGATCTGCCGGTCTATCTCGTCTATCTTTTTCCGGAGTTCGTCCAGGTTCATGCGATGATCCTCGGGACGGCGCCCGCCCGCAGTGCGAAGTCCGCCAGCGTGACGGCCATCATGGCCTCCACCACGGCGACGGCCCGTGGGACGATGCAGGCGTCATGCCGCCCGCCGACGGTGATGGTCGTTTCCTCCAGGGTCGCCAGGTCGACCGTCCGCTGCTCTTTCGAAATGGATGGCGTCGGCTTGACGGCCACGCGGACGATGAGCGGCATACCGCTGCTCAAGCCGCCGAGCACGCCCCCGGCGTGGTTGGTGGCCGTGACGATCTTGCCGTCGCGGACAACGAAAGCGTCGTTGTTCTCCGAGCCTTTCATGTCGGCGACGCTGAAACCGTCCCCGAACTCGACGCCCTTAACGGCCGGGATGGAAAACAGGGCCCTGGCCAGCTCGCCGTCGAGGGTATCGAAGTACGGCTCGCCCAGTCCGGCGGGCAGGTTGACCGCCACTCCCTCGACGATGCCGCCGAGGCTGTCGCCGTCCTGCCGGGCTCGTGTAATTAAAGCGGTCATTTTCATCGCGGCGTCGGCGTCGGCGCAGCGGAGCGGGTCAGCGGCGGCCTGCTTGATTGCGTTGAAATCCGCCGCCCCGGCGGTGACGCCGCCGATTTCCACCGTGTGGGCGGCGATCTCGACGCCGATGGTACCGAGCACTTTGCGGGCGACGGCCCCGGCCATGACGCAGGCGGCCGTCATGCGGCCGGAGAACTGCCCGCCGCCGCGGGCATCGTTGAAGCCGCCGTACTTGACGCGGGCGGTAAAATCGGCATGCCCGGGACGGGCCAGGTCTTTGATGCGGTCGTAATCGCGATCGTCGACGTCTTTATTCCAGATGACGAGCGTGATGGGAGCCCCGGTGGTACGGCCCTCGTGGAAGCCGGAGAGCGCCTCCGCTTCATCGGCCTCGGCGCGCGCGGTGGCCGCCGGGCCGCCACCCGGACGCCGCCTGTCCACGTCCGCCTGGACATCCCCGACGGTCAGCGGCACACCGGCCGGGCAGCCGTCCACCACGGCGCCGACACACCGCCCGTGACTCTCGCCGAAGATGGTCACCGTAAATACGCGACCGATGCTATCCACCGGTATGCATCTCCACGCCGAGGGCTTTCAGCCGGTCCCAGAACTCCGGGAAGGTCTTGGCGACGCACTCCGCCCCGTCGATGACGACCTTTCCGAACGTCGTCTCGTTGATCGTCTCGCCGCCGATGATGGCGCCGAGGACGCCGAACGCCATGGCGATGCGATGGTCATCACAGCTGTTGATGATAACGGGTCGGACGTCTTCCAGCGGCGCCGCCGACGCTTCGCCGTCTTCGTCGTCATCTTCATAGCTGGCGGCGACGGTCTTCGGGGTACGGATGCCGGTAATGAGGAGGCGGTCCTGATCTTCCACCACGGTGACGCCGAGACGTTCGAGCCCCTGCCGGACGGCCATGACCCGGTTGGACTCCTTGATGCGGGCCCGCTCGATGCCGGTCAGTTCCGTAACACCCACGGCGAGCGTCGCCAGGACGGCCATCGTCGGCAGCAGGTCGATGCAGTCGGCCATATCGGCGTGGATGCCGTGGAGCGGTCGTTCGCTGACGGTCACCGATTGTCCCTTGACCCGGACGAGTGCGCCCATGGCCCGGATGTAGTCCACGATGACGCGGTCTCCCTGGAGGCTGCCGGTCCGCAGGTTGTCCACGGTAATACCCTCGGAGGCGGTGCCGAGCGCCAAGAAGTAGGAAGCGGACGACCAGTCGCCCTCCACGGCGAGGTCGCACGGGGTATAGCGGCCCCGCGAGACCACGAACCGGTCGACCAGGGACTTGGCGTTGATGCCGAACTGCCGGAGGGTCCAGAGCGTCATCAGCACGTACGGGCGCGACGCCAGCGGCGTCGTGAGGCGGATGCTTATTTCCTGCTGCGCATACGGGGCAATGAGCATGATCGCCGAGATGAACTGGGAGCTGATATTTCCGGCGATGCTGGTGAGCCCGCCCTTGAGCGTGCCGCCCTCCACCACCACCGGCGGCGTAGTTTTCCCCTCCATGTCACAGTTGACGCCGAGCTTGCGGAGGGCCTCGATGAGGGACTTTACCGGCCGGTGCAAGAGCGACGGTCCCCCGACGATGCGGTGTGTGCCGGGAATGAGCGCGCAGATGGCGGTAATAAAACGGAGGGTCGTGGCGGATTCGCCGCAGTGGATATCTTCCTTGGAGGCGTGAAAGGTGCCCCCCTCGACCGTCCACACGTCTTTGTCCTGGACGATGTTGATACCGAGCTGGCCCAGGACCCGCGCTGCGGCCTCGGTATCCTCGCTGACGAGGGGGTGCTCGATGTGGCTCGTGCCCTTGCTCAATGCCGCGCACATGAGGGCGCGGATGGTAAGGCTCTTCGAGGCCGGCACGATGACTGTCCCGCGGGCCTCGCTCTTGCTTAACATGACTCGCATTATACTTGCAGTTTCCTTCTAATCTCAAGGACCACTTCGTCCGGGGTACGCCTCGTGGTGGACACGGTGATGTCCGCCGCCTGGCGGTAGAGCGGACGCCGCTCGGCCAGTAACCGGGCGATGGCCTCCGGCGGGTCGTCGGTCGCCAGCAGCGGCCGGGTCCCGCCGTCCCGGCGGGTCCTTTTCACAATAGTGCTCCGGTCCGTGGTAAGCAACACTATGCGGGCACGCTCCCGGAGCCGCGCAATATTCATTGTAGCCAGAACCACGCCGCCACCGCAAGCGATGACCGTGTTTTCTAACCTGGCGGCGTCGGCTACCGCCGCAGACTCACGTCTCCGGAACCCGGCTTCGCCCTCGCGCCGGAAGATCTCCGGGATGGTCAGGCCGGCATTTTCGGCAATGGCTTCATCAAGCTCCAGAAATTCCCGGCCGGTGGCCGCCGCCAGCCGCCGCCCCACGACCGTCTTGCCGGTACCCATGAACCCGATGAGAGCGATATTACTCTTCATGGGTCTGCAGGAGTTCCAGCACCGTACCGCGCATCAGGTCGAAGGGCGCCCCGGCGCCGGTCCACAGCTCGAAGGCGAGCGCTCCCTGCCAGGCGAGCATCTCCACGCCGCTTACCGTGGCCGCCCCGGCCGCCTCCGCCGCCGCCAGGAGGGCCGTCCGCACCGGGTTGTAAACGATATCGCACACCGTCAGGTCCGCCCGCAGCAGGCGCGCCGGGACCGGGCTGGCGTCGTTGTCAGGGCTCATGCCGACACTGGTGGTGTTGACGAGGATGTGGGCCTCCGCCAGGGCTTCTTCCAGCGCAGCCTCCTCGAGGGCGAAGAACGGGACCCGCTGCCCGAAATCGTCCTCGATCATATCGGCGAGCGTTTCGGCCGCCTCGGGGGTCCGGTTGAGCACCGTCAGGTAGGCCCCTTCCCGCGCCAGGATGTAGGCGACCGCCCGCGCCGCGCCCCCCGCCCCGACGATGACGATGTTCTGCCGCGCCACCGGGATGTCCCGTTCCGTCAGTGACCGGAGAAAACCCTCGGCGTCAGTATTGTAACCGCGCAGATCGCCATCGTTGTTAACGACCGTATTGACGGCGCCGATGTGTTCCGCCAGCGGATCGAGCCCGTCGAGGAACGGGATGCAGGTCACCTTGTGGGGAATGGACACGTTGAAGCCGCGGATGCCGAGGGCGCGCAGGCCGTCCAGGGCGTTGGGCAGGTCCTCCGGCGCCACCAGGAACGGTACATAGATGTAGTCCAGCCCGAGCGAGCGGAACGCCGCGTTGTGCATGGCCGGGGACATCGTATGCGCGACCGGCGAGGCGATGAGGCCGCAGACGCGGGTCGTGCCGGTAACGACCTCGTTGCTCACCGGCCCAGCGCTCCGTAGAGTTCCCGCAACTCCGCCACGGTCACTTGCCCGGGAGCGGACTCGCAGCCCGTCGCCGCCGAGGCGAAGGTGAAGCAGGCACCGGCCAGTGCCGAGAGCACCCGCGACATCCTGCCGGTCTCGCCCATGGCGAAAGCCACCATATCGAGCCCCGGAAACGCGTGCAACAGCTTCAACAAAGTGATGTTATCGCCGAACGACCGGGCGGTGGTCACGACCTTGCAGAGGTCCGCCCCGGCCGAACGCATCCGCTCCACGACTGCCTGCAGATCCTCCAACGGCGGAGTCGCTTCAAAATTATGGTAGGACAGCAGGTAGAGGCCGCGGGAATCGGCCCGCTTGAGCAGGTCGGGCAGGCCCGGCGCGTTGAGCTCGATATCGATAATGGCGGCGCCCAGGTCGAGGGCCGCCAGGAGCTCGTCGATGCGCTCTCCCTCGCTGCCCCGCCAGGCCCCGCCTTCCTCGCGCCGGCGGTTGGTCGCGATCCAGGGTTTCCGCAGCCGGCCGGCCGTTTCCTTCCACGCGGGGCCGATGAGGTCGATGCGGACCTCGTAGTAGTCCGTCAGCGGCTCGACCGCCGTGATGGCGGCCGCGGTATCGTTCGTCAGCGCCACGCAGATACGCGGCCTAGACCCAGCCACGGAGTACCTCCTCCACCACCTCCGGGTCCACGTCATCCGAGACAAAGGCATGCCCCAGCGAGCGGAGCACCACGAACCGTACCTTGTCCCGCCGGACTTTTTTATCGTGGCGCATGGCCTTCACCACCGCCATTTTATCGACGTCCGGCAGGCGGACCGGCAGCCCGGCCCGGCCGATGAGGTCCTCCAGGCGCGCCGCGTCCTGTTCCGCGAGGAAACCGAGCCGGCTCGAGATCTTGGCCCCCGCCACCATGCCAATGGCTACCGCCTCGCCGTGGCGCAGCTTGAAGCCGGAGACCGCCTCCACCGCGTGCCCCACGGTATGGCCAAAGTTGAGGACCTCCCGCAGGCCGGTCTCCCGTTCGTCCTTAGCGACCACCTCGGCCTTGATGCGGACGTTGTCCACGACCATCGCCTGGACTATTTTCTCGTTCAGCTCCAGGGCCAGGTGGAGGTTCTTTTCCAGGAACTCGAAGAACGAACGGCTCCGGATGGCGGCGTGCTTGATGACCTCCGCCAAGCCGTTGACGAACTCCTCCCTCGGCAGCGTCTGGAGCGTGTCCGTGTCCGCGATGACGAGCCGGGGCTGGTAGAACGAGCCCACCATGTTCTTCATCTCGCCCAGGTCCACCGCCGTCTTGCCCCCGACACTGCTGTCCACCTGGGCCAGGAGTGTGGTCGGGACCTGGACCAGCGGCAGGCCGCGCAGGTAGGTGGCCGCCACGAAACCGGCCAGGTCCCCCACCACGCCGCCGCCCAGCGCGAAGACCGGCGTGGTACGCTCCGTATACGCCTTGGCGAGTTGGCCGTAGAGCCGGCCGGCGCTGGCGAGCGTCTTCTGCGATTCGCCCGGCGTCACCGTCAGCACTTTGACATCGAATCCCGCCTGCTTGAGGCCCTGCTCCAGCAGCTGGGCATGCAGGCGCCGGACGTTGGTGTCCGTGATGATAACCGTCCGGCCGCCGTAGCCGGCCTGCTTCATCCACAGCCCGGCCCGTTCCAGCAGGCCCGAGCCGACGCGGATCTCGTAGCCGGCCGCCCCGAGGTCGACATTCACTTTTCTCATCGTTGCCATTGTACCGTCACCCGGGCCGCGATGCAATAACCGGCGCCCTCCGCCACCGGTCCGGCCCACCCCTGCCACGAGCGTATTTTTGCCCTTCCCGCAGTGTTGACAGCAGTCGTAATTCTATAGTAAACTAATTGTTTAGTGCTCGTAATTCAGTAATGGTGGACGGGTCGGGTATTTTCCCGGTCTAGCACTCGATACTTTCGAATGGATGAGCTCGGTCTCATCCATTGCGTTTGTAAAGGGGAGAACAGAATAATGCCGACAATCAATCAGCTGGTCCGCAAGGGACGCAAGAAGTCCTCGAAAAAGGACAAGACGCCCGCGCTCGGGTTTACCTATAACTCGCTGAAGAACCGCGTGCTCTCCGGCAAGAGCAGCCCGCAGAAACGCGGCGTGTGCGTCCAGGTCAAGACGATGACGCCCAAGAAACCGAACTCCGCGTTGCGGAAGATCGCCCGGGTGCGACTGACCAACCACATGGAGGTCACCGCCTACATCCCCGGCGAGGGCCACGAGCTCCAGGAGCACTCCGTCGTCCTGATCCGCGGCGGCCGCGTCAAGGACCTCCCCGGCGTCCGTTACCACATCATCCGGGGCGCGCTGGACACCAGCGGCGTCTCCAAGCGGGCGCAGGGCCGCAGCAAGTACGGCGCCAAGCGGCCCAAGAAATCTGAAGGGTAAATCGTAAGAGGACATCATGCCAAGACGAGCCAGAGCCGAAAAGAGAGAAGTACGCCCGGACCCGAAGTACCGGTCACCGCTGGTTTCCCAGATGATTGTGAAAATCATGATGAACGGCAAGAAGCGGACCGCGGAGAGCATCGTATACGGGGCGCTCGACAAGCTGAGCCAGCGGGTTTCCAAGGACCCGGTGGCCGCGCTGGAACAGGCGGTCAAGAACGCGACGCCGCTGCTCCAGGTCAAGCCGCGCCGCGTCGGCGGCGCCACCTACCAGGTGCCGGTGGAGGTCCAGCCGGACCGCGGCCTGTTCCTCGCCCTCACCTGGCTCATCGCCTCCGCCCGCTCCCGTAAGGGGAAAGCCATGGAGGACAAGCTGGCGGAAGAGCTCACCGAGGCCTTCCAGGGCCAAGGCAACACTATCAAAAAACGTGAAGACACCCACCGCATGGCGGAGGCCAACCGCGCCTTCGCCCACTACCGGTGGTAAGTAAGGAGAACTTCCATTAACACGGGCATAAACACCAGGAATCCACTACCCGCGGGAGAAAAGAAAGTGGCCAGGGAATTCCCTCTGGAGGACATCCGGAACATCGGCATCATCGCCCACATCGACGCCGGCAAGACCACGGTCACCGAGCGTATCCTCTACTATACCGGCGTGACCTATAAGATCGGCGAGGTGCACGAAGGCACCGCCGTCATGGACTGGATGGAGCAGGAGCGGGAGCGCGGCATCACCATCACCGCCGCCGCCACCACCTGCTACTGGAAGGACCACCGGGTCAATATCATCGACACTCCCGGCCACGTCGATTTCACCGCCGAGGTGGAACGCAGCCTGCGCGTCCTCGATGGCGGCGTCGTCGTGTTCGACGCCGTGGCCGGTGTGGAGGCCCAGAGCGAGACCGTCTGGCGCCAGGCGGACCGCTACCGCGTGCCGCGCATCTGCTTCATCAACAAGATGGACCGGCTCGGGGCCAATTTCGACCGCACCATCGGTATGATAGAAAAGCGCCTCGGAGCCAACCCGCTCCCCATCCAGATACCGCTCGGGGCGGAGGACCGTTTCGGCCAGGTCATCGACCTCGTCAACAACAAGTGCTGGCAGTTCACCACGGACATCAACAAGGGCCCGGAAGAGATCACCATCCCGGCGGACCAGCAGGAGCACGCCGCTGAGGAGCGGCAGAACCTCATCGCCAGGATCGCGGAGCACGACGACGAGATGATGGTGGCCTTCATCGAAGGGCACGAGGTCTCGCCGGAAGCGCTCCGGGCCGCCCTTCGCCGCATCACCTTGGCCAACAAGGGCGTCCCGGTGCTCTGCGGCAGCGCCCTCAAGAACATGGGCGTCCAGCCGCTGCTCAACGCCATCAACGATTACCTCCCCTCCCCGCTCGACGTACCGGCGGTGGAAGGGATCGATACCAAGACCGGCGACTCCACCACCCGCGAAGCCAGCGACGAGGCCCCGTTCTCCGCGCTCGCCTTCAAGGTGGTCACCGACCCGTTCGTGGGCCGGCTCGTCTATTTCCGCGTTTACTCCGGGCGTCTGCGCGTCGGCGCCCAGGTCAAGAACTCCACCCGGGACCGCTCCGAGCGTATCGGCCGGCTGCTCCTCATGCACGCCAACCACCGCGAGGACGTGGACTACGCCGATGCCGGCGCCATCGTCGCCACGCTCGGTCTGAAGAACACCTTTACCGGCGACACCCTCTGTGACGCCACCCGTCCCGTCATCCTCGAGACCATCAAGTTCCCCGAACCCGTCATTTCCATCGCCGTCGAACCCAAGACCCGCGCCGATCAGGACAAGCTCGGCGAAGCCCTCCAGAAACTCACCGAAGAAGACCCCACCTTTAAAGTCGTGTATAACGAAGATACCGGCCAGACGGTCGTGTCCGGCATGGGCGAGCTCCACCTGGAGGTCATCGTCAGCCGTCTCATCTCGGAGTTCCGCGTCGGCGTCATCGTCGGGAAACCGCGGGTCGCCTACAAGGAGACCATCACCGTCCCGGTCAACATCAACAGCAAGTTCGTCCGGCAGACGGGCGGCCGCGGACAGTACGGCCACGCCGTGGTGGACTTCGAACCACAGGAGCGCGGCAAGGGCTTCGAGTTCGTCGACGCCACCCGCGGCGGCGCCATTCCGCGGCAGTACATCCCCTCCGTCGAGAACGGCATCCGCGAGGCGATGGAGACCGGCGTGCTGGCCGGCTATCCGGTGGTGGACGTCAAGGCCACGCTGGTGGACGGCTCCTACCATGAGGTAGATTCATCCGAGATGGCCTTCAAGATGGCCGGCTCGATGGCCCTGCGTGACGGCGTGAAGAAGGGCAAGGCCATCCTCCTCGAGCCCCTTATGAAGCTGGAAGTGGTCACCCCGGAGCAGTTCCTCGGTGATATCATCGGCGATCTCAACTCCCGCCGCGGCCACATCGGCAAGGTGGACTCGGAGAACGATACGTTCATCATCCACTGCCTCATCCCGCTGGCGGAGGCGTTCGGGTACGCCACCACGCTGCGGTCGCTCACCCAGGGGCGGGCCACGCATTCGCTCGAATTCAACAGCTACGAGCCGCTTCCCGCGGACCTTACCAATGAGATAGTCGAAAAAGCTGTAGGCAGGAAAATCTAAATATGGCTAAGCAGAAAATCCGCATTAAACTCAAGGGGTTCGACCACCGCGTGGTCGACCAGTCCGCCCGGCAGATACTGGAAGCGGTGGAGAGCACCGGCGCCGTGGCCGTGGGTCCGGTCCCGCTGCCCACCCACATCCAGAAGCTGAGCGTGATCCGCTCGCCGTTCATCGATAAAGACTCCCAGGAGCAGTTCGAGATACGGACGCACAAGCGGCTCATCGATATCGTCGAGACGACCTCCAAGACCATCGACGCGCTGACCAAGCTCAACCTGCCTTCCGGCGTGGAGATCGACATCAAGATTTAACCTACCGTTTGACGTAAGTGGTGACACACAATGACTGAAGGAATAATCGGCAAAAAGCTGGGCATGACCCAGGTCTTCCGGGAAGGCGGCCTCTCCGAGC
>CAZOMF010000076.1:0-10211 GCA_964580635.1 uncultured Dehalococcoidaceae bacterium | reverse complement strand
AGGCTTTCTCCTCCGGGCTCGCCTGGAAGGGGCGGTCAATGAAGTAGCCGGGGCACTGGCAGAGGTCCATGATGAGCTCGCCGGACTTGGCGGTGTTGTCGCAGACCATGTTGGACCAGAGCATGGCGTCCGGGCGGGGGACGGCGCCGGTGGCGAAGGCCCCGGCCAGGCCGCGGTGCGGCGTGCATATCTCCTGCGCCAGGCCGAGAGCGGAACCCGCGGCCAGGATATCGCCGCACTCCCCGGTGAAGAGGGAGGTCATCCAGGTGGTCGTCTCGGTGTGCATGGGCACGAGGCCCATGGCGTAGATAAGCTCGGATGGGAAGAAGACGGTGTGGGCCGCCACGAAATCGCCGTTCTGTTTCGCGTTATGGAGGCGCTCGAAATACTTCAGGAGCATGTCGTAGTACATGACCTGGGAGCGGCGGGCGTTGGGGTCCGCCTCCGTCATCCGCTTGATAAGGCGGCAGGCGCGGATGATGGCCTGTATCTTGCTGCCGGATGCGGTCGTCATTTCCTGCGGGCCTCGATCATCTCTAAAAATGCCTGGACGCGGGTGGCTATCTGGCCGGAGCCGGAGGTGCCGTACTCCAGGTCCAGCCCGAGCACCGGCACGCCGGTCTCCGCGAGCCGCTTGGTCAGGAGGGGCAGGTCGTGGGCGTAGGGGACGCAGTAGCGGATGATCTGGGAGACGACGCCATCGACCTTGAATTTCTTTACATAATCGATGATACGGTTGAAACGCTCGTCGGAGGGGAACATGCGGGCGCAGGGGAAGTTGTTGAGGTAGCGGTGGGCGAGGGCCTCCTGGAGGCTGTCGAACCTTTCCGGGTAGACGAGGTCGCCCCAGTAGCGGGTGCTCGTGCAGAGTTCATCGGTGACGACGAGGCCGCCCTCGTTCTCGATGGAGGCGATGAACTCCGGGTTGGTGAGCACCGAGCCGGTTACCATGAGGCGGGCGCGGTACGAATGCCCGACCTTGGAGGCTTCGATTTCAGCGAGCAGCTCCGTGAGCCACTCGTTGAAGAGCTCCTTCGGCATCCGGTAGGAGGCGTTGGAGACCTCCATGACCTCCGCCCCGGTGACGGGCGGGTTCGCCTTCTTCCGGTGCTCGTAGAGCGCGTGGAGCAGGCGGCGGGACTCGTTGTAGAGGTCGATGGAGGCGCGCAGGGCATCGTCCGGGATGTCTGTCTCGAGGAACTCTTCGAGGTGCTGCTGGAAGCGGACGACCTCCCGGTGGTAGAGGAGCACGGCCTCCTCGGAGTATTTCCTGGGGACGCTGATGACGTGGTGGAAGGGGGTGCCGATGTAGTTGCGCCAGATATCGAAGAGACGGCGGGCGCCGTCGCAGGTGGAAGCCCCGACGACGCCGTCGAGGAAATCGTACTCCCCGGCGAGGCCCATCTGGAGGCAGGAGCGGGAGAAGGAGCAATTGTTGACATAAAGATAGGCGTTGCCGTCGTCCAGGTCCGTCTCGCGGTCGTAACCGGTAATGCGGACGGGCAATATGCCGGCGGCGTGAAGTATCTCCTCCGGGACGTAGGTGCAGAGCCAGCCGAACACCCTGTCGCCCCGCTGCTTCCGCTCCTCTATCTGGGCGGTGTGGGGGAAGGTCCGGTTGACCTCGCGGAATTTTTCGAGCGTTAGCAGCCCGCTGGATTTTACCGTTCCTGTTGCCATAGCGAGATTCGAAGCCGTGTCTTTGCCACCAGTATAGCCGGGCCGCGCCTGACGGCGCAAGCGTGGCCTCCCGTGTTTTTCAGGAAATGAGGTAGCCGCCGTCCACCACCACCATCTCGCCGGTCAGATAGGAGGACATTTCCGAGGCGAGGAACAGGGCCACCCGGGCGATGTCGTCCGCCTCCCCCAGGCGGCCGAGGGCCATGCGGGCCATGAAGCTCTTGAGCTCTTTCTTCTGCGCCCGGAGATCGTCTGGGGAGCCTTCGCCCGGCGCGACGCTCGTCGAGAGGGCGCGGGTGAGGATGGCGCCGGGAGCGATGGCGTTGACGCGGATATCGTGCGGACCGAGCTCCCTTGCCAGGCTCTTCGTCAGCATGAGCACGCCGCCCTTGGAGGCGTCGTAGGCGGTCATCCCGGCGGCCGAGGGGTGGAGGGCCTCGATGGAGGCCAGGTTGATGATGGCGCCGGGCCGGTGGTGTTCTTTCATCCACTGGCCGGCGTATTTGGCGCAGAGCCAGGCGCCGGTGAGGTTGACGGACACGACCTTCTCGAAGTCGGCGGCGGACATGTCCTCCAGAAACATCCTCGGGTAGATGCCGGCGTTGTTGACGAGGATATCGATGGCGCCCAGCTTTTCCGCGGCGACGGCCGCCATCGTTTTGACGCTTTCCTCGTCCGAGACGTCGCACTTCGTTGAAAAGGCGCGGTAGCCCTGTTTGGTGAGGCCGGCGGCGGATGATTGTGCTGCGGTTTCGTCGAGGTCCGCCAGCAGGACGGCCGCCCCGGCCTCGGCGAGGCGGCTCGCGATCGCCAGGCCGATGCCCGTCGCGCCCCCGGTGACGATGGCGCCCTTACCTTTCAGGCTCAACAGTTCGGCTATGGGAACGAAGTCCGGCATGATTACCTCTTGTTCCTGAGTATCATACGGGGAACGGGGAGGGGGCGTCAACCGCTTTACCGCCCGGTCGCGGAGGAGTAGAATAGGGCGGCACTTTACACCGGGGAGGCGACATATGGACCGGCAGCAGTACCAGGAGTACATCGACCACTTCAACCACAAGCGCTACGACAAGCTGAAATCCTACTTCACCGACGACGTCACCGTGGAGTACTTCGACGACGCCTACGGGCCCTACGCCCCGGCCCGGACGCTCCACGGCCCGGAGGAGTTCGCGCAAAACTATAGGGCGCTCCACGCCCACACGCGGGAGATATTGGAGCTCGGCGCCTTCTGGAGCGAGGGCAGCCAGCTCTTCGCGGAGCTCTACACGGAGTTCCACACCTTCAAGGACCCGCCGCCGGAAGAAAACCGCACGTGGAAGAAAGGCGATGTGACCATCATGACCAACTGGGTGCTCTATGACCTGGACGCGCGGGGCAAGATGAAGCGTATCCGCATCGCCCACTTCCGCAACGCCGATCCTAAAACGGCGCGCTACTCGGCGGACGCGTGACCGGCGTGTTGCCCGGGGAAGGCCGTTACGGTAAGATAAAGGCGACCGCATCCCCCATAAGGAGACCGTCATGCTGGTTGTCTGGCTGATCCTGAGCGCCGTCCTGAGTGCCACCATCGCCGTCGGCATACTGCTGGCGAAGAAGGTGGGGCTCAGCGGCTGGGATATCGGGCTCGTCTACTTCGGCGCGGTCGGCTTTCCGGCCGTCGTCTACCTGCTCGTCGATTCGTTTTTCGTCAGGGAAAAGCCATCGAAAGAAGGAGGAACCGGAGCCGTGGTCAGGGAAAAGGAATATGCCAATCTCATCAAGAGCATGATCGTCAAGGACCCGCCGGAAGGTCTCTACCCGGAGAAACGCATCTGGATGGAGGCCAAGGACCTGGAGGGGTTCAACGCGCACTTCTCGTTCGGGTTCGTCAGCCGGCCGGTCACCTTCCATCCCATGGAGGGGATGCTCGTGCACCCCTACGACGAGCTGCTCGTCTTCGAGGGGACCGACACGTCGAGCATCCTCAAGCTCGGCGCGGAGGTCTCCATCGAGCTCGGCGAGGAGCGCGAGGAGTACGTCTTCAACGAGCCGACCGTCGTTCTCGTCCCGAAGGGCACCCCCCACGGCCCGGCCGTGGTGCGGAGTCTGGAGCGGCCTATCGCCCATTATTCCATCGGCCTGGGGCCGGAGTACAAGGCGGAGGCCATCAAGGCCGCCGACCTGAAGCCGAAGGTGGCCGGCGAGAAATACGCCAAATACATCAAGAAGATGGTCACCAAGGTGGACGAGAGCCAGGCGGAAGGCCGGATGCCGTCCGTCATCGGGCGGGACGGCATCATGCGGCCGGCGGAGTTCGGCGTGGGGCCGGGCAACGGCGACCAGATCGTCTGGCTCTACGGGGACGACCTCGAGGGCTTCAACGTCAACTTCACCTGGGGCTTCTACAGCCGGTGCGGCAAGTGGCACCGCGGCGGCGAGGCCCACACCCACCCGGAGGCGGAAATACTCTGCTTCGTGGGGCTCGATACCGACAACCTGGACTACCTCGGCGCGGAGCTGGAGCTGGGGCTCGGCAAGGACTACGAGCGCCATATCTTCAACACGCCGACCGTGGCCGTCTGCCCGGCCGGATTCCCGCACCTGCCGCTCATCACGCGCTGGGTGGATAAGCCGTACGGGTTCTTCGTCATCTGCCTCAGCGGCGAGCACGCCTCGCCGTGGGTGGAAGCCTGAAGAATGTCATTCTGAGGAAGTCCGCCTTTCCCGCCGCTCATGGTCCGACAGGCTCCCCATGAGCGGCAGGGAACAAACGACACGGACGGGGGCCGGCGACGCCGTTTTCAGGGAGGTATTCCATCAGATACCGGTCTTTCGGAACCACCGGCCGCGAAGTGTCCGTGCTCGGGCTGGCGCTCGGCAGCGTGCCACAGGACGCGGTGGAGAGCGTTCTCCGGACGGCGCTGGGGCGAGGCGTGACCTATGTTGAGATCGGGTCGCATACGGATGCCCGGCGCGAGGAGGAAATCTGCCGCCTCGCCGGGAAGATCATCCGAGAGACCCGAGCCAGTGTCTTCATCACTATCAGTCTCCCACCGGCCCACTATATAAAGGGCTTCGGCCTGAAATCGTGGCTCCGGGAGAGGGCCGGGTGGCTCGGGGCAAAAGCCATCGACGGGCTGGACTTCTCCGGCCTTGACCGGGACATCTGGCCGCGGCTGCGGGATACGGGATTGCTGGAAATCGCCGGGAAAAGCAGCCTCGTGCGGGATCTCGGGTCCTCGTTCTACGACCAGGCGCTCTACCTGCGGCCGGTGCTGCGGGAGTTCGACGGCTGGACGTTCTGCCGGGTCAAAGCCAGCTTCATGGACGCCGACCGGCTGCCGGGCGCGGAAGGGCTCATCAGCGCGGTGGCGGAGGCAGGTCTGGCGGTGGTGGCGGTCGAACCGCTCCTCGAAGGCCGGCTGGTCACGAACATCCCGGCAAGCGTGGCCGCGCTCTGGGGCGACCGCTCCCCGCGGGAGTATACCCTCCGTTGGGCCTGGCATCAGCCGCAGATAGCGACCGCGGTCATGACCATGCGCACGCCGGATGAGGTGAACGCCTGCGCCGATATCGCGGAGGCGGCCGGAGCGGAAGGCCTGTCCGTTCAGGAAGAGGTGCTCGTCAGCCGGGTGCGGGACGCCTATCGGGAGCGGCGGCCGGTCCCCTGCACGACCTGCCGGGCCTGTATGCCGTGCCCGCGGGGCATCGACGCCCCCCGCATCTTCGAGCTTTACAACGATACCGTCATGTACGGCGACCGTACGCATGGCCGGACCCTGTATGAGTTGGAACAGCACGATATATCGGCATGCGACACATGCGGCGACTGCGCCCGGCGCTGCGGGCGGCACATCGATATACCGGCCCGTATCCGGGAAGCGGCGGCCTACCTGGAAGTCCGGGAGCAGCGAAGTAGTTCATGACCCAGAACATCTACGATAACGATGAGTTCCTGGCGGGCTATCGCCGGCTGCCCCGCTCCGTCGAGGGGCTGGCGGGCGCCCCGGAATGGCCGGCCCTGCGGACCATGCTGCCCGATCTCGCCGGGGCAAACGTAGTGGACCTCGGGTGCGGTTTCGGCTGGTTCTGCCGCTGGGCCCGGGAGCACGGGGCCGCCTCCGTGCTCGGCATCGACGTGTCCGCCAAGATGCTGGCTCGGGCGCGGGCGGATACGGATGACGACGCGATAACTTACCTGCGCGCAGACCTGGAGACTTTGGAGCTGGCAGCTGACGCCTACGACCTCGCCTACAGCTCGCTGGCGTTCCACTACCTGGTGAACCTGGACGGTCTGCTGAACGTGGTATACCGGGCGCTCAAGGCGGGTGGGCGGCTCGTCTTTTCCGTCGAGCACCCGGTCTACACCGCGCCGTCCCGTCCCGGCTGGCTGGAAACGGAGGACGGACGCCGGACGTGGCCGGTCGATGGCTACCTTGAGGAAGGCCCCCGCACCACCGACTGGCTGGCGAAGGGCGTCGTCAAGCAGCACCGGACCATCGGGACCTACCTCAACCTGCTCATCCGGCTCGGCTTCGTCATCGACCGCGTGGAGGAGTGGGGCCCGACTGACGAGCAGATCGCCCGGAAGCCTTCTCTCGCGGACGAGCGCCGGCGGCCTATGTTCCTGCTCGCTGCCGTACACAAAACGTCATAAACATTTAATGTTAGAGCATTTCCAATTCCCGCCGGCATCCCCTATAATCGAAGTGTTCGCATGAAAAACCAATCGCTTTCCCTGCGTCATGACAGCGCCTTCTGGCAGGCGTTGTTCGGCGCCAGGTCCATCGCTATCATCGGCGCCAAGGACGCGCCCGGCACCTGGGGGTTCGATGCCCTCCACGCCGCCGTGGATTCCAAAAAGACGGACCCGGAGCGGCGCGTCTACCCGGTCAATCCCAGCCGCGACCAGCTGATGGGGCTGACCTGTTACAAGACCATCACGGATATCCCCGGTCCGGTGGAGCTGGCGGTCGTCGTAGTGCCGGCCAAAGCGGCGCCGCAGGTGTTCCGTCAGGCGGCGGAAAAGGGCGTCAAGGCGGTCGTCATCGTCTCGGCGGGCTTCGCCGAGGTGGACGCGGCCGGGGCCGCCCTCCAGGAAGAGATCATGGACGCGGCGGCGGAGTATAACCTGCACTTCGTCGGCCCGAACTGCATCGGCCACGCCGATTTCTTTACCCGGGTTGCCAGCGCCGGCCTGGCCAGCACCATCCCGTCCGGGCCGGTAGCGTTGCTCTCCCAGAGCGGCACGCTCAGCGCGAGCATCATGCAGACCGTCACGAGCCGGGCGCTCGGGCTGAGCAAGCTCGTGAGCACCGGCAACGAGGCGAACATCCACCTCGAGGACTGCCTCGAGTACCTCGGGGACGACCCCCGCACGGATATCATCACCTGCTACATCGAGGGCCTCCGTCAGGGACGCCGGTTCTACGAGATCGCCCGGGAGATAACGAAAAGGAAGCCCATCGTCGTCATGAAGTCCGGCGGCACCGGGGAGGCGGCCAAGGCGGCCCACTCCCATACCGGGGCGCTCTCCGGGGCGGACGCCATCTACACGGCGGCGTTCCGGCAGGCGGGCGTCATCCGGGCGGAGGACGAGGAAGAGATGGCCGACATTGCCCAGGGGCTGTGCTTCCAGCCGCTCCCGAAGGGCAACCGCGTGGCCATCCTGACGATGGGCGGCGGTTTCGGCGTGGTGACGTCGGAAGCCTGCGAGCGGGAAGGGCTCGCCATTACGCATCTCCAGGACAAGACGCTCAAGCGGCTCGACGGGCTGCTGCCGGCCCGCTGGAACCGGGGCAACCCGGTGGACATGGTGGGACTGCGGCCCGGCGCCGGTGACACGACCGTGCCCGCCTGCCTGCACGCCCTCCTCGACGACGCCAACGTGGACGCGGTCATCTCGCTGCTGCCGCCGAACGCCGGGATGTTCCAGGAGGTCATGAGCCTGAGCCCGCAAAAGCTCAAGGAACTCTACGAGGAGAACGAACGGGCGGTGGACAAGCTGGCCGGGGAGCTGAAGAGCACCTACGGTAAGCCGGTCTACATCATCAGCCGGTTTTCCTTCCGCGGCGAACCCGTCAAGACCGGCTACGTGCCCACCCACCAGATACCGGAATACACGCACTACCGGCGCGGGGCCAAGGCCATCGGCCGTCTCGTCTGGTACCAGCACTACCTCGATACGAGGATGAAGCAGTAACATGCCGAAAAAAGCGGAGCCACCGAGAGAACGACTCGTCAACGAGGTCGAGACCAAAGAGCGTCTCAGGAAGGCCGGCGTCCCCGTCATCGAGACGCGGCTGGCCCGCACCCGCGTCGAGGCGGTCGAGACGGCCAAACAGATCGGCTTCCCGGCGGCCATGAAGATCGTCTCGCCGGACGCCATCCACAAGACGGACGCCGGCGGGGTGAAGCTCGATATCAAGAACGCCGCCCAGGCCGGCCAGGCGTACTCGGACATCATCGCCTCCGTCAAGCAGCGCGTGCCGAAGGCCAAGATCGAAGGCGTCTCGGTGCAGCGCATGGCGGACCCGGGCGTGGAGATCATCATCGGCATGACGATCGACCCGCAGTTCGGACCGGTCATCATGTTCGGGCTGGGGGGCATCTTCGTCGAGGTGCTGAAGGACGTGTCTTTCCGGCTCGTGCCGGTGGCGCCGATCGACGCCCGCGAAATGATACAGGAAATCAGGGGGAAAGCCCTCCTCGAAGGCTACCGCGGCCAGCCGCCGGTCAACCTCCCGGCGCTGGAGAAGCTCATCGTCAAGGTCTCCGGTTTCATCGAAAAGAACCCGGACGTCAAGGAGCTCGACCTCAACCCGCTCATCGCCACGGACAAGGGCATCGTGGCGGTCGACGCGCGCATGGTGCTGGCGGCGGGCTAGGCTCGTCCCTTCTCACGCGTCCGGCTCTTTCTCTTTGCCCCCTTTGTTGCGGGTTATGTAGTCCTGATACCATTTCATGCCGGAGCCGAAGATATCGGCGATGGCGACGCCTGACTTCTGCGGCTTCTCTTCCAGTTGCTTCAGGGCTTCTCTGAGTTCGTCCACTTTGGTCAGCAGCTCCCGGTGGCGCTCTTCCGCCCGCGTCTCCGCCTGTCCCAGCCGGAATGCCAGCAAGGCGAGGGCCAGCAGCCCGACCCCGCCGAGCTCCAGCCCGACCCGCATGCCCAGCGGGTCCACGAAGCCGGAGCTGACGATGCCGCCGGCGCCGGCCAGCGCCAGCACGATGGCGGCCAGCAGGTAGGTCCTGAAGGTCGTGTTCAACATTGAAGTTTCCCGTCCTGCCAAAGTGTATACGAGCGCCGGAGGCTTGTCAAAACCGTTAACGATGTCATTCTGAGACCCCGATGCAATCGGAGGACTCAGTATCTAGGCGCCAAATCCCGGTTTCGGGCACGGGCGGCCGCGTGCTATAATCGTGTGACCGTACAAGGAGGACTCCCATGAATATTCTCATCATGGGCGGCAGCGGGCTCTTCGGGCGCAAGACCGCCGCGGCCCTGCTCCGTGAAAAGGATGTAAAAAGCGTCGTCTCGCTCGACCTGGCCCCGCCGCCGGACTGGTTCGTGAAGAACCTGGGCGCGGAGAAGGACAAGTTCCGTTACGTACGCGGCAACGTCACGGAGTTCGAGGACGTCCTCAACGTCATGAAGCAGCACGGTATCGACCGCGTCATCAACTGGGCCTTCATCATGGTGGGCGGCGGCATCCGCATGGACCCGCGCCTCGTGACCAAGGTCAACGTCATGGGCATGAGCAACGCCTTCGAGGCGGCCAAGCTCATGGGGGCCAAGCGCGTCGTCTACGCGAGCTCCGAGACGGTCTACGGCCCGCAGGGCATGTACGGCGACCGTCCCGTCACCGAGGACGACCAGACCAACCCGACCCACTCCTACGCGGTATGCAAGAAGTACGCCGAGATCCTCGCCGCCGAGTACTCAATGCAGTTCGGGATGCACTTCACCGGCCTGCGCCCGACTATCGGCTACGGCCACGGGGGACGCTCGCCGGCGCAGTACTGGTCGGACATGCCGTCGTACGCGGCCGTCGGGAAGCCGTTCCACCTGGACGACGACGGCACCCGGAAGGAATCGCTCGTCTACGCGGACGACGTGGCGAAGTTCACCCGGCGCGCCGTCATGGCGGAGTCCTCGCCGCACCCGGTCTACAACATCGGCGGACCGCCGCAGACGCCCCGGGACATGGCGGACGCGATCCGGAAGTACCTCCCGGACGCCGCTATCACCTTCGGGAACAGGTCGGTGGAGGGACCTCCCGGCGAGGCGGGACTGCCGTGGCTGGTGAGCGGCGAGCGGGCCAGGCGGGACTTCGGCTTCGAGTGCCTGCCCCTCGAGGAGGCAGTGCTCCGCCACCTCAACGACGCCCGCCTCGAGGCCGGCCTGCCGGCCATCAAGGGGTAACCGGCCGTTACGACAACCTATTGCGAGCGCAGCGAAGCAATCCGTCGGCTCATCTCCCTCTCCCTCGATGGGAGCCGAACCAATAATCGGCCCCATGGCATTCCATTCATATGTAGTCTCGAAA
>CAZOMF010000075.1:0-10238 GCA_964580635.1 uncultured Dehalococcoidaceae bacterium | reverse complement strand
CGGCCTCGACGAGGCGGCGGGACATGTGGCGGCCCATCTGGCCGATGCCGATAAAGCCCAGTTTCATGCGACTACCTCCGGAATCCCGATGCGTTAATGGAAACGAAGCGGGCCGGTCACGGCCGGCCCCGGGAAGATTCTCCCGCCAGTGTAGCGGGATAAGAAAGGGGATGTCAATTTTACATGAGTCAGGCACGATTCGTTTTGTAAAAAGCGGGCTTGCTTCAACAGGCCTTTCCCGAAGCTAAAGCGGTGGCAGAGGGTCGTTTTTCAGCTTCGATTCGTTTTGTCATTTTTACCACTCTTTTCACGGTCCAGCTTCGATTCGTTCCGTCAATGGGGCCAGCGTAACGGCGGAATTCAGGCACGATTCGTTTTGTCTCATCCACTGAAAGTACCATATTTACGATTACAATATGTCGATGACAGGTCCTTCATACAAGTATATTAGCACGCGTGTTCTAATATTGTCAAGAGGATTTTGTCGCCGGGTCAGGAAGGCGGAACATAAGCCACAGGGGTGGCCCAGAAAGGCAGTCCTATATAAAACCAGGGATATAATTGTTTATAACTTCTCAATAATTCGTTAACAATCTCGTGCTATCCTTACCGAATCAATACTCAGACGAGGTGTAAAACATGAAAAGAACCTTGACGTGGCTGGCCCCCTTGCTCAGCCTGGTCGCCCTGCTGGTTATAACGGTTCCCGCGGCCGGCTCTTCGGCCATAGCCATGGGACCGCGCAGACCGGGACCAAGAGAATCAACCTCATCGAACTGGGCCGGTTATGCGGTCGAGAATTATTCCCTGGTTACTCACGGCAATCACCAAAAACAGACGGCCGTGAGCAATGACGTATCCAGCGTTGCCGGAACGTGGGTAGTCCCTTCGGTGGGACAATCGCCGAACTACAGCGGCAGCACCTGGTCATCCTGCTGGGTGGGTATCGACGGCTACTCCGACAGCACGGTAGAGCAAATCGGTACCGAGCAGGACTATGACGCCACGACGGGCACATCCAGCTATTATGCCTGGTACGAGATGTACCCGGCGCCGTACTATACCATCAATGAACCGGTCAATCCCGGCGATACGATAACAGCTTCGGTCACGTGGGTCACCGGCAACACCTTTGACCTGACGATCAGCGACGCAGGGCCCAGCACCACGTGGAACTATACCACCACTCAGACACTGCCGAACGGCTCCACCGCCCTTCGCCAGTCCGCCGAGTGCATTGCCGAAGCACCCTCGTCGATCAACGGGGTACTGCCGCTGGCCGACTTCGGACAGGTGCAATTCAGCGGCGTACAGGCTAATGGAGCAGCCTTCGACAGCGCTTCGCCTTCGTGGTCAACGGTCGACCCCATCACCATGATTGACGGGACCTCCCAGGCCAGTCCGACTTCGCTCACCGACAACCAGGGTTCGAACAGCTTCAACGTGACCTGGTCAGAATACGCAAGCCCATCACACGGGCATGGGAACGGGCACGGCAAAAAGTAGCCATGCAATTTTAAATCCGGGGCTGAGAGATACGCACTGCTCAGTCCCGGATTTGATATTCAACGGCTGCCACGTTCTATTCCGGAATTACGGTCTTTGCCGGGACCAGGAAGGTGAGGCCTTTCCTCCGGTTCAGGGTTCCGGGGCTGCCCACGCCTCGATCTGGCGCCGGTGGTCCACGTAGTCCTGCACGAGCGGCTCGATGCTGTTGCGCAGGGTGACCGGCTCGCCCTGCCAGGCGATGCCCCAGTCCCGTTCCCAGTCGTCCTCGTCGATAGAAAGCATGAACCCGGCCAACTCCTCGGAGGTGGTGCGGAGCAAGGTTATCAACTCGTCCCGGTCCGTCGAAGAATGCTTCTTCACCAGCTCGGCATTCACGTTGCTGTAGTCCTCGCCGGGGTCCTCAAGGTAGAAGGGGAGTTCCTGGTGCATGAGCTGGCGGCAGCCGCGGATGGAATAGAGGTTCCAGCCGATGAAGTGGGCGGTGATATCGCGCGGGGTCCATCCGTCGATCCTGGCGAGGAACTTATCTTCCGGCAGCGCGGTGATGCAGCGGATAAAGTCACGAACGTTGCGCTCGAGGTCGGCTGCCTGCTGGCGGATATTCGTTCCCATCAACCGAAGTCTACCAAAAACGGTTCAGCTTGTCACGTTGTTACCAGCTTGTGCGAGATAACGGCTGGCAGCCATCCCTAAACTGGAATGCTCTGCCCCACCCCGTCGTTCTTTCTTCAATCAAGCCTTACCACCCTTCAAGCCGCTTTTATGACCTAATGCCACAGGGTCAAAGGGTCTCATTTCAGGCTCTTGAGGGTCCGTTTCCCCGGTAGCCTCTTGCATGAGGCGGAAAGCATTAACCGCGAAATCGCGTTCCTTCTTTTTTTCGGCTCATCCGCCATTCCTACTTTCCCTTTTTCCACTTCTTTTTCTTCGGATCAAAATAGGAGTTACCAAACCAAGCCTTTCCCTTAGGTTCTTCGGTCAAAAGGCGATTCCATTCCTCGATTCTTGTTTCATAACCTTCTTTGCTGAACGTGTTTTTGCACTTAAGGTTCAGGCATTCATATCTGTTATTAGACTCAGACCAAGCTACAGACACTTTTAAACATATAGGGCACTTAAGTATTTCGATTTTAGAGCCGGTTTCCGACTCAGCATCTTTGGTTTGTTCTTTTTGAAGACGCTCCAACTTTTGAATTCTGGTTGCATATTCTTGTTTACTCAATACCTGCTTACACTGGATATTCATACACTCATATCTGTTGGCCAACTCAAACCAAGCTAAGGAAGTTTTAGAACATAAAGGGCATTTAATCAACGAGATTTTAGAGTTATCCGTTGACCTATATTTATCTTGTTCTAAGAAACATTCTTGGCACCCATAACGAACATCAAACCAGTGCTTGTGCTTCGAACAATATCGTAAGTTTCCAGTGGTGTGTACCATGATTGCAGCGTACTTTATCGCTCAGGCATTGTCAACGCTCAAGCATTTTAAGTTGTTGGCGAAGGATTGTTCGCCCGGTCGGGACAACCCCTCCCCGGGATTCTTCGGTCGCTCGGCTCCCTCAGAATGACAATCGGTGGGGTGACAGAGTGATAGGTCTCTATTCCCACTCGATGGTGGAAGGGGGCTTGGAGGTGATGTCGTAGACGACGCGGTTGATGCCGTCCACCTCGTTGACGATGCGGTTGGAGACGCGGGCGAGGAAATCGTAGGGGAGGCGGGCCCAGTCCGCCGTCATGGCGTCGTCGCTGGTCACGGCCCGGATGGCGGCCAAGTAGGAGTAGGTGCGGTAGTCGCCCATGACGCCGACGGAGCGGACGTCCGTGAGGACGCAGAAGGTCTGCCAGAGCTGGCGGTAGAGCTTGGCCTTCTTGATCTCGTTCATCAGGATGAAGTCCGCGCTGCGGAGTATCTCCAGCTTCTCCCGGGTCACCTCACCGATGCAGCGAATGGCCAGGCCGGGGCCGGGGAAGGGCTGCCGCCAGACGATCTCCCTGTCGAGGCCGAGCTCCTCACCGACGAGCCGGACCTCGTCTTTGAAGAGGAAGCGGAGCGGCTCGAGCAGCTTGAGGGTCATGCGGGCGGGCAGGCCGCCGACGTTGTGGTGGGACTTTATCTTGGCGGCGGCGTTGCTGAACGCGGAGATGCTCTCGATGACGTCCGGATAGAGGGTGCCCTGGGCCAGGAAGTCCACCTTGCCGATGCGGTTGGCCTCTTTCTCGAAGACGCGGATAAACTCCTCGCCGATTATCTTACGCTTTTCCTCCGGGTCGGTGACGCCCTTCAACCGGTCCAGGAAGCGGTCGGTGGCGTCCTTGTAGATAATATTCATGCCCATGTGGTCCTGGAAGACCTTGAGGGTACGGTCGGCCTCCTCGCGGCGGAGCAGGCCGTTGTTGACGAAGATGCAGGTGAGCTGGTCGCCGATGGCCTTGTGGATGAGGCTGGCGACGACGGAGGAGTCCACGCCGCCGGAGAGGGCGCAGATGACCTTGCCGTCGCCGACCTGGGCGCGGATAGCGTCCAGGCTCTCGGTGACGAAGTGGCCCATCGTCCAGTTGCCGGTACAGCCGCAGATGCCGTAGACGAAATTGCGGAGGATGGTCTTGCCCTCCGGCGTGTGGGCGACCTCCGGGTGGAACTGGAGGCCGAAAAGGTTCTTCCCGTTGCCGATGACGGCGTAGGGCGAGTTTTCCGTGGTGGCGAGGGAGACGAAATCGGGCGGCATCTCCTCGATGCGATCGCCGTGGCTCATCCAGACGGGCGTGGCATCCGGCAGGTCCTTGAAGAGGGGCGAGTTCATATCGCCGAGGTGGAGGATGGCGTGGCCGTACTCACGCTTGGGGTGGGCGACGACCTTGCCGCCGAGCTGGTGGGTAACGGCCTGCATCCCGTAGCAGATGCCGAGAACGGGCAGGCCGCTCTCGTAGACGTAGGACGGGGCGAGCGGCGCGTTCCTGGCGTAGACGCTGGCGGGGCCGCCGGAAAGAATAAACCCCCTGGGGTTCAGGGGGGCTATCTTCTCCCACGGGGTATCGTAGGGGAGGACCTCGCAATAGACCTTGGCCTCGCGGACGCGGCGGGCGATGAGCTGGTTATACTGGGAGCCGAAATCCAGGACGATGATGACCTCGCGCTCGACGGCGGTGACATCGTAGGGGGCTTCTTCCGCGGTAGCACCGCGTTTCTCGCGGGCGATCTCGAGGTAGGTGGAGACTTCGACATCGCCGGAGGGGTGCGAGCGGTGGGGCTCTTCGGAGGGGTCCTGAAGCGACTGGCTGTCCATGTCTTATTATAGAGTTTGTGCTATACTTATTTCAAGCGTGACGAACGCTTCTCGAAGCTCGAAAACGCCCGGCAGGGCGAAATTTTTTTCACGAATCGGATGTCTCATGCCGACCGGCGACATCATGACCGAGAGCCCGGCCGCCACGCAGGCGCTGGGGCGCCGCCTGGGGAGCGTCCTGAAGGCGGGCAGCGTCATCGGCCTGACGGGAGAGCTCGGGAGCGGCAAGACGCTGCTGACGCGGGGAATCTGCGAGGGGCTCGGCGTGCCGCTGCGGCAGGTCAACAGCCCGACCTTCGTGCTCGTCAACGAGTACCGGGGTCGGCTGCCGGTGTTCCACCTCGACGTGTACCGGCTCGACGGCGCGGCGGACGCGGTGGACCTGGGCATCACGGACTACTTCCAAAGGGCTGAAGAAGGCATCATGATCGTGGAGTGGGCGGAGAAGCTGCCGGGGGTGCTGCCGGACGACCGGCTCGACGTGACCATCGAGCGGCTGTCCGCCCGGAAGCGACGGTTCTCATTCACGGCCGACGGACCGCGTTTTAACGAGCTTTTCAAGGAACTGGACACGGCATGAAGGTGCTGGGAATCGATACGTCAGGCTACGTCAACGCGGTGGGCGTGGTGGAGAACGGCAAGGTACTGGCCGAGGGGCGCTACCCGGCGAAGACGGACTCCCTGGAGCAGATCGTGGACAACATCGACGCCACGCTCAAAGAGGCCAAGCTGGCCATCGAGGACATCGAAGGCTTCGGGGTGGGGACAGGACCCGGCTCGTGGACGGGCATCCGGGTGGGGGTGACGGTGGGCAAGACGCTCGCCTTCAGCACCGGCAAGCCGGTGAGCGGGGTCAGCTCGCTCGACGCGCTCGCCTACGTGGGGCGGGACCACGAGCGGCTCATCCTGGCGGTCATCGCGGTGGGGGCGGGGAACGCGGTTTACGCGGCCCGCTACCGGCCGGAGAACGGGAACATCACGCGCCTCGGCGACTATTTCTCCGGGGGTGTTACGGAACTAACACCCCTGTTAACCGAGCCGGTGCTGCTGCTGGCCAGGGACGCCGAAGTCTACGGTAAGGCCCTGCGGCAGGCGGGCGACATCGACGTCATACCGGTCGAGGCGCGGCCCTACGGCTCGGCGGTGGCCTGCCTGGCGGAGCAGCGGCTCAACGCCGGGGAAGCAGACGACACGCTGGTGCTGGCGCCGATGTACTTGAAGGAATCGACGGCGAAGGTATTCAAGAACAAATACGCCGGGGGGAGGAGCTAGCCGGATGCTGGTGCTGGGCATCGAGACGTCCTGCGACGAGACCTCGGCGGCGCTGGTGACCGACGGGACGACCATCGAGTCCACCGTCATCGCCACGCAGCTCGACCTGCTGCGCAAGTACGGCGGGGTGGTGCCGGAGGTGGCGGCGCGGCGGCATACCGAACTCATCGGCTACGTCATCAAGGAGGCGCTCGACAAGGCGGGCAAGACCCTCGACGACGTGGACGCGGTGGCGGTGACGGCCCTGCAGGGGCTCATCGGCTGTCTGCTCGTCGGGGTGGCGGCGGCCAAGAGCATCGCCTACGCGCGGCACAAGCCGCTCATCGGGGTGCACCACATCGAGGGGCACATCTACGCCAACCGGCTCGCCAACCCGGGTTTACCGTTCCCTCATGTCTGCCTGACGGTGTCCGGCGGCCACACGCTGCTACTCTACGTGAAGGACGAGACGAGCTACGAGATGCTGGGGACGACGCTCGACGACGCGGCCGGGGAGGCGTTCGACAAGATAGCCAAATTCTTCAACCTCGATTTCCCCGGCGGGCCGGTCATCGACAAGCTGGCCAAGACGGGCAACCGGGAGTATGTTCATTTCCCACGTCCGATGCTCCGTTCAAACAGCTACGATTTCAGCTTTTCCGGTCTCAAGACAGCCGTCATCAACAGGTACAAGGACAAGGTGGCCAGGAACGCGGTGCTGCCGCTGGCCGACATCGCGGCGAGTTTTCAGGAGGCTATCGTCGACGTGCTCGTCACCAAGACCGTACGGGCCGCCGTCGAAAAAGGCGTGGCGGCGGTCAGCGTAACCGGGGGCGTCTCCGCCAACAGCCGCCTGCGGGAAGCGTTCACCGAAGCCGGCGAGAAAGAAGGGCTGAAGGTCTACTTCCCGCCGCTCTCATTGTGTACGGACAACGCGGCTATGATTGCCGCCGCCGGATACGCTAAAATGAAGCGGGGCGAGGTCTCCGACCTGCGTCTCAACGTGCTCCCCAACGTGCCCCTGGAGGGGGTATGACGGTCAGGATAGAGAAGGTCGAAGGTGGCCGACCCGCGGCGGCGCTCGACCAGGCGGCCCGGCAGCTCAAAAAGGGTGGCGTCGTCGTCTGCGCGACGGATACCGGCTACGCGTTCGCGGCCAACGCCCTCGACCAGCGGGCCATCGCCCGGGTGTTCCACCTCAAGGGGCGGTCGTTCAACAACCCCATCCACATCGCGGTGGGGAGCATCGAGGAGGCGGACAAATATGCCGTCGTCAACGAAGAGGCCCGCTACCTGGCGGGGAAGTACCTGCCGGGCGGGCTCACGCTCGTGCTGAAGCGGCGGGAGAACGTGCCGGCCATGCTGGTGGCCGGTATGGCGACGGTGGGGATACGGATACCGGACAGCCGGACGGTGCTCGGGCTGGTAGCGCGGGCGGGATTCCCGCTCACCATGACGAGCGCCAACGCCAGCGGGAAGCCATCGACATACGCCGTGACCGAGGTGCAGGCGCAGCTCGGGGAGGCGATGGAGGGCGTGGCGATGGTGCTCGACGAGGGGCCGATAAAGCGCCGGGAGGTCAGCACCATCATCGACCTGACGGTCCGTCCGGCGACGCTCATCCGGCAGGGGCTGGTGAGCTGGCTGGAACTGCGCGAAGAACTGCGACGGTTCGAACCGGAGACGGTGAAGGAACCGGCCAGTCAAGATAACGAGGAGATAGACCAATGAACATCGCCATCGGGAGCGACCACCGCGGCTGCGATATGAAAGAATTCATCAAGGGCATCCTGGAAGAGCACGGACACACCCACCACGACTTCGGGTGCTACAGCCAGAACGCCGTGGACTACCCGGACGTGGCCCTCGAGGTGGCCGAAGCAGTGGTGAAGGGCGAATACGAGAAGGGTATCCTCATCTGCGGGACCGGTATCGGCATGTGCATCGCGGCCAACAAGGTGCACGGTATCCGCGCGGCGCAGTGCTACGACGCCTTCACAGCCATGCGGGCCCGGCTCCACAACGACGCCCAGATATGCTGCATCGCCGCCGAGGAAGGGAAGACCAAGGTGCCGGCCATCCTGGAGAAGTTCCTCACCACCGAGTTCGAGGGCGGGCGGCACGTGGCGCGGGTCGAGAAGATACGACGCATCGAGGAGAAGCAGTGCCGGTAGATCGCGGCTCCCTGTCCGTCAACGACGATTACCAGAGAAAGCTCATCAGCGCCGGCGAGGCGGCCGGGCTGGTGAAGAGCGGCATGTGGATCGACTACGGGGCCATCTGCGGCTTTCCCTCGCTCATCGACGAAAAGCTGGCGGAGCGCTGCGAGGATCTCCGCGACGTCAAGATACGGGCGGAGCACTCCCACACCCAGATACCGAAGGCGGACCCGTACCAGGAGCATTTCGTCCACAACTCCTGGTTCCTTGGGAAGGTCGAGCGGGAGTACCACAAGCACGGGGCCTGCTCCTACATCCCCTTCGGGCTGAGCGAGGGACCGCGCATGTACCGGGAGTGGCTCAAGGACCAGGTGGACATCACGTTCATCGAGGTCAGCCCGATGGACGAGCACGGTGATTTCAACTTCGGGACGGCGGTGACGCGCCAGAAGGCGGCCGCAGAGGTGGCCAAAACGGTGGTGGTGGAGGTCAACCGGTACCAGCCGTGGGTCTTGGGCGGGAAGGACGAGACGATCAACATCAACGAGGTGGACTACGTCGTCGAGAACCACGAGTACAAGCTGCCGGAGTTCACGGCGGCCGAGCCGACAGCGGAGGACGAGGACATCGCCGAGCTTTTAGCCGCGCGCATCGGGGACGGGGCGACCATCCAGCTCGGGGTGGGAGCGGTGCCGAGCGTCGTCGGGAAGCTGCTCATCAGCCACGGGCTGAAAGACCTGGGCATCCACAGCGAGATGTTCAACGACAGCATGATGGAGCTTATCGAGAGCGGCGTGGCGACCGGCAGCCGCAAGACGCTCAACCCGGGCAAGGCGGTCTTCTGCTTCGCGGCGGGCTCCGAGCGGCTCTACCGCTGGATGGACCGCAACGCGGCGCTCGCCAGTTTCCCGGTGGACTACACGAACGACCCGTACGTCATCGCCCAGAACGAGCGGCAGGTGGCCATCAACGGCACGCTGCGGGTGGACCTGCGGGGGCAGGTGTGCTCGGAGACGGTGGGGACGCGGCACATCAGCGGGACCGGGGGGCAGCTCGAGTTCACCCGCGGGGCCTACCTGGCGAAGGGCGGGCAGGCGTTCATCTGCCTGCACAGCACGCGGGAGGGGCCGGACGGGAAAAGGATATCCAATATCGTGCCGGTACCGGAGCACGGAGACATGGTGACCGTGCCGGCGAGCGACACGTCATTCATCGTGACGGAGCACGGGATGGTGAACCTGAAAGGTTTGAGCGTGTGGCAGCGGGCCAAGGCGCTCATCTCGATAGCGCACCCGGACTTCCGGGAGGGACTGGAAAAGCAGGCGCGGGAGGCGGGGTTCATCACGCGGGGGACCGAGCGGATGGAGTGGTAGGAGAGGGTAAGATCCCTCCCCCCTCCCTTTGCAAAGGGAGGCGATAGAAGGCCGGAAGGCGGACACCGGGTGGCGATTTCCACGCCTGTTCCAGCTTGACAATAAACAAGGTAACGTGTTAATTTTAACTACGGGCTCATAGCCGACTTTCAGGGTGCCTTCCGGTCCGTCTCTTGAGACGGTCTCTTTTTTTACGTGCCCGGCCGCGAGGAGTGGAATCATGAAAAGCGATGCCGTGAAGAAGGGAATCGAGCGGGCGCCGCACCGGTCGCTGCTCTACGCGCTCGGCTGCACCATCGAGGAGATGGACCGGCCCTTCATCGGCGTGGTCAACAGCTTCACCGAGGTGGTGCCGGGCCACACCCACCTGCGCAGCATCGCAGCGGCGGTCAAGGAGGGCATCCGGGAGAGCGGCGGGGTGCCGTTCGAGTTCAACACCATGGCCATGTGCGACGGCATCGCCATGAACCACGCCGGCATGAAGTACAGCCTGCCGAGCCGCGAGCTCATCGCGGACACGGTGGAGATCATGGCCGAGGGCCACGCCTTCGACGCGCTCGTCTTCATCCCCAACTGTGACAAGATCGTGCCCGGGATGCTGATGGCGGCGGTGCGGCTCAACGTGCCGGCCATCTTCGTGAGCGGCGGGCCGATGC
>CAZOMF010000074.1:0-10284 GCA_964580635.1 uncultured Dehalococcoidaceae bacterium | reverse complement strand
CCAAGCTGGAGCAGGTGCTCATCAACCTGCTCAACAACGCCAGCAAGTTCACGCCCCACGGCGGGCGCATCGTGGTACGGGCGCGGCCGGACAGCAACGGGGCCATCATCTCCGTCAAGGACAACGGCGTCGGCATCGCCAGCAGCGAGCACTCGCGGCTGTTCAAGCCGTACAGCCGCATCGACGCCGACCGGCAGCGGCACCCGGGCCTGGGGCTGGGTTTGGCGCTCGCCAAGCAGGTGGTGGAGCTCCACGCCGGGCGCATCTGGGTGGAGAGCGAACCGGGCGCCGGCAGCACCTTTTTCTTCACACTGCCCCGCCGGCCGGGGGGACCGTTGAGCCGGTAAGGAGCGCGCATGAAAGTACTCGTCATAGAAGACGATCCCGGCATCATCGAGGTAGTCTCGCTCTGCTTCCAGCTCCGCTGGAGCGGCACGACGGTCGTTTCCGCTTCCAACGGCCGCCAGGGCATCGAGCTCGTCGAAACGGAAAGCCCGGAGGTGGTCATCCTTGACATCGGCCTGCCGGACATCGACGGCTACCAGGTGCTCAAGGAGATACGGCGCTTCTCGGACGTACCGGTGCTCATGCTGACCGTCCGCGGCGATGATACCGACGTGGCGCGGGGGCTCGAGCTCGGCGCCGACGACTACATCACCAAGCCGTTCAGCCACATCGAGCTCATCGCACGGGTGCAGGCAGTGCTGCGGCGGGCGCAGGGCATCGCTGTGACGGACGACGAGCGTCCCTTCGCCGCCGGCAAGCTGTCCGTGGATTTCGCCCGCAACGAGGTCCTCATCAACGGCGAGTCCGTCAAGCTCACCTCCACCGAGCGCAAGCTCCTCTACTACCTCATCCGCAACGAGGGGCGCATCCTCTCCCACGAGAGCCTGTTGACCAAGGTCTGGGGCGATACCTACGTGGACGCCCGGGACCTGCTGCGGGTACATATCCAGCACCTCCGGCAGAAGCTGGAGGACAGCGCCGAGTCCCCGAGCATCATCGTCACCGAGCACGGCATCGGCTACAAGTTCATACGGCCCAGCAGCTGACCCGGACCGGTCCCGCATGATTTCCGGCAACCTGTTTTTCCGAGGACAAAACGCGCTCATCGCGCCTAGTACTAAAGTACCATTAACCGGCCTTTCCAGCTTCTTTACGAAGAGTTTAGGCTTTTTTTATGAGAACTTTATATTTGTTAGACGCATCTTTATGACGCTATGCTAGAGTTATAACAAGTACCAAAGTACCATACGGGGCGCAAGGAAAGACCATGGAAAAAACGAAAGTATTCCTCTCCGACCCGCAGGTCCTCTTCCGCGAAGGGATCCACTTCATCCTTTCCGGCGAGGACGACTTTGAAGTCACCGGCGAGACCACCAGCAATGAAGAGACGCTCGTCCACGTGGCGGCGACACCGCCGAACGTGGTCGTCCTGAGCCTGAAGGACCCCAAGATCAACGGCGCGGCGGCGACCCGGCGCATCAAGCGCGACCTTCCCACCACCCAGGTCATCATCACCGCAACGGAAAAAGAGGACGAGGCCGTCTTCAGCGCCATCAAGTCCGGCGCCAGCGCCTGTATTACCAAGGACACCGACCCGGAGTACCTGCTCGATATCATCCGCGTGGTGGCCCAGGGCAGCCAGCCCATCATCGATGAGGTGCTGAGCCCCGGCGTGGCCGGCATGGTCCTGGCGGAGTTCCGGGATATCGCCACGCTCAACGAAGAGATCAACCACCTGCTGGCGAGCCTCAACGAACGTGAGGTGGCGCTGCTCAACAGCATCGTGGCGGGCAACGACACCGAGCAGATCGCCGAGAAGCTCGGCATGACCGAGGAGATCATCCGCCGCAACCTGCGGCTCATCGTCAGCAAGCTCGTCAGCAACGAGCAGTCCCGCGCGTTGATCGAGGCCGCCCAGCGGACTTTGCCCTCTATCATCCAGTCCCGCGAGGGTGAGCTCGGCGCCAAGTATGTTACCAAGGCGGAGTTCAACGAGTTCAAGGATACGCTGCTGGAACGCCTGAAATCGCTTATCGGAGAATTCACCGCCCACTCGTAAAGATGAGGAACACCAACGGCCTTTCCCGGCGCAGTTCCCAGCAGACCGAGGGTACCGTTTTATACGGATAGACGGAGGAATCCCGCGAGGGACCCGTACCATAAGGAGGATAGTATGGTAGAGATCAGGTACCAGAACCAGTACGAAGTCACCGACCTGGCCGGCTGCACGGTGAGCGAGGCCCGCGCCAGGTACCAGGAAGAGCTGGGCATCCCGGCCAAAGCCTACGTCAAGGTCAACGGCAGCAAGATCAGGAACCGGGAAGAAGCGGACACCATCATCAACGACGATGACCGCCTGTCCTTCGGGGTCACTCACCGGCGCGGCGTCTACTTCCTCGGCGCGCTGATCCTGGCCCTGGCCGTCACCGGCGGCGTTTTCGCCTCCGGTTTCGTCAACGGCTCGGCTTCATTGACCGGCGCCGCCATCAGCGATACCAACTTCGCCGAGGTGAGCCTCAACACGACCGGTACCAGCTCCATCGGGTGGAACGGCTACGGTTTCTTCAAGGGATCGCTCGAATCGGTCTACCCGTCCCATGCCGCCAGCGGCACGCCTGTCTTTAATGTCGATACCGCTACGTCAGGGTACACCGGCGACCTCGTCGTCACCGTTTCGCTCGGCAACGCCGACCAGCTGGCCCAGAAATACCGGGTACTGGCGCTGAAGATCGCCATGGAAAACTCGGCCAACCAGATCATCGATATCAACGAGAGCGGCGCGGCCGACGCCAACGACTGGGTCATGCTGACCCTGGACAACGGTTCGGTCACCCTGTTCCCCGGCGGCAGCGCCGATGACATGACCGTGCGTATCCTGAGCGGCTTTTACACCACCCAGGTGAAGCCCGCCGGCACGTGGGGCGGCGCCGCTGACCCGCAGCTCTTCTGCGAGGTCTCCCAGCGGTAAACAAGGCAATCAACGGTGCGGGCGGCGGTCGTCGCAGCTGCCGCCCGCACGGCCCCTTAAAGCAGTAAGAAACGATTATGAAAAAGAAACTGGTATTCGGAGGACTGGTACTGCTCGCCCTGGTGCTGACCACCGGGACGTTCGCGTATACCTATACCAACTCCGGCACCGCCAGTCTGCCAGCCAGTTTCGTGGACGAGGCCTACAACACCGTGACCCCGGCGGCGGTCCCGCCCGACTGGAACGGCATCATGCCGCAGGGGCAGTATTTCACCGAGTACCTCATCCCCGACGGTCCGGGCGACGATACCGAGCTTGCCTCCCAGTACCCGGACAGCGGCCAGCACTGGGACAAGGTCAACGACGGCGGCTCGCCGGACGATCTGGCCACCTACGTCTCCACCGAGGGCACCAGCGGCTGGCAGCGCGATATTTACAACATGAGCACCTTCAACGGCCATGGCGGCGAGGAGACCATCACCGGCATCGTGCAGCATTTCCGGTACACCGCCGCCGGCAACTGGCGGGCGCAGGCCATGGGCACCATCAAGACCAACGGACAGGTCTTCGACGGCCCTACCCTCTCCTACGTCGGCCAGACCTGGCAGGACGAGACCGTCACCTATACCGACAACCCGGCGACCGGTGAGGCGTGGACCTGGGCTGATCTCAATGCGCTCCAGGCCGGCGTGACCATGCGCGGCGCCAACCGGAACAACGCGGCCATCTGCACCAACGTGTACATCGAGGTGCAGTACCAGTACACCGTTATCTCCGGCGATGTCCCCGCCGGCGGCCTCTACGATATCACGCCCGCCCCGGGATTTACCGGCGACATGCAGGTGACGGTCTACCTGGTCAACAGCGCCGCCCTGCTCAAGGCCTACAATTATCTCAACGTGCAGATCGTCCTGACGGATTCCGTCGAGGCCGGCGAGACGCCGGACTACCGGGTAATCAGCCCGGAGAACGGGGTAGTCACCTTCACCATTGAGGGAGGAACGGCATCGGTCTACCATCTGCGTGTCACCGGCGGGGCGTACTATTTTCTATCCGGCGTTCCCGGCGAGTGGAGCCCGGGATGGAGCATCACCCCTGAAATTTACTGCGAGGTCTCGCAGAGGTAGCGGTCGAGCATCATGAAGCGTGCCATAGGTCTGATACTGCTGGTGGCCGTCTGCGTGGCGGGGTTCCTCTCGGTGCGCGGCACGCTGCCGTTCATTCCCATCTACGGCCACTCCATGGAGCCGACGCTGCATTCCGGCAACCTGCTTGTCGTCGAGCCCATCAACCCGGAAGACGTGAAGGTGGGCGATATCATCGTCTACACGGTGCCCAAGGCGGTGCGGGACTACTACAACTATCCGCCGACCGTCTCCCACCGGGTCGTCGAGGTCTGGACCGAGCCGGGCCTCTCGTTCCGGACCAAGGGCGATAACACCGGAGAAGACCCGTTCACCATTTTGCCGCAGGACATCCGGGGCACCGTGGGCAAGCAGATACCCTACCTGGGGCTGCCGCTGCTGTTCTTCCAGAGCGAGCAAGGCATGGTCTTTACCATCATCGCGCTGGCGCTGCTGGCACTGTTCATGTACGGCGGCGAACTGGGCAGGGGCGGCAACCTGCTGCACCGGGGCATCTTCGCGCCGGTCATCCGGGAAGAGAAACGCACCGGCCGCGAGTTGGCCCGCAAGATGGAATCGGCGGAGGCGAGGATGGGCGCCACCGAGGACGCCCTCCAGAAGTTCGCCGGGGCGGTGGCGGAGTACGCGCAGCACCTGGCCAGCCACACGAGCGCCATCCAGGGCCTTTCCGAGGCCTCTCACGAGCTGAAGAAGGGAGCGGCCGAGCAGAACGAGGTGCTGGCGGCCCTGCTCCATAATATCGAGCACGTCAACCAGGGCCAGACCCCCTGTCCGCCCCCCGCGGATACCGTCACGCCGGAGCCGCCGCACCCCACGCCGTCCGACACCACCACTCCCACCCCCAAGCGCAAGGCGCGCTGGTGGGAAGTGACCCCGCCCGGCGCTTCCTAGACCGGCGTGTAGACCGCCACGACGACGGCCTCGCGGGGGTTGAAATCGTCGAAGAAGACCACCACCAGCGACCGTCCGCTCACCATCTCCGCCGCCGGCAGGTTCCGCGCCACCGCCACGTCTTCCAGGTAGACCTTGTGACCGCCGGCGATGAGCACGTCCGCTGTGTACGCGCCGGAATCGAAGGACCGCAACTCCGCTTTCCTGAACGTCATCTCCCTCTCCTATACCGCGCCGAGCGCGAGCCGCTGCCGGTAGAGGCCGCGGCGCGCGTCCCAGGTGAACGTGATGCCGACCACCCGCCGGGCGGCTTCGTCGAGACCGGCGCGGGCATCCGTGACGCCGACGACATCGTAAAGTTGCTGGCCGCAGTTGACCGGGACGACGATGTGCCCGGCCGGCGCCGCCAGCTTGTCCCGGCGAAGACGCGAGTCGCCCAGGTCTTCCGCCTCATCCGCCGTCGTCATGGCGCTGTCGATGACGGAAGCACTGCGGTACGGGAAGCGGCCGACTTCGTCCCAGGCGAAACTGTCGGCGATGATGGGATCGGAAGCCCCGCGACCCTCGACGCGGACCTGGTTGCGCGGCCGCGCCCCGGCGAGATAGTCGCCCTCGAAGACAGCGTGGCCGGGACCATACGCGTAGACCGCCGGATCGTCCGGCCGGGGGTTGAGAAGATACGCGGTAACGCCCTCGAAGAACAGGACGTCCGGGACATCGAGCAGCAGCCGGTGCAGTACGGCCCGGCCGTCCGCACCGGGATTGATGGTAAAGACCGGGCAGAGATTGGCGGCGATGTCCGAGGCCGAAATGATTTCCAGCTTGATGCCGGCCCGGGCCAGCACGGCGGCAATGATGTCCCGGACGCAGGTCTGGCCGGGGGTCCGGTTCCAGCGGAACTGGCAGCGGGCCTGCCACTCCCCGAGGATGGCCTGGGCATCACAGGCGTGGAGGCGGAGGAGGGCGTTGCCGCCGGCACTGACATATTCCAGGCGTTCCAGGCGGAACGAAAGGCCGGGGCTCGACTCCTTGCCGGCGGCGGTCACGCAGCCCGGCGCGACGGCGAGCGAGCAGCCCGGTACGAGCACGGCCAGTTCGCCCTGCCCGGGAGACGCGTAGCGGCCGTCGTCATTGCGTAGATCGACCGTCAGCGCGCCGCCGGAGGCATCGATCTCCGTGCGGACGGCGGTAATATCGTCAGTGAGGTCGAAGGTCCGGACGGCGAGCGGCGCCCGCCAGACGCCGGCGGGATGGCTCAGCCAGACGTAGTCGTCATCGTGGGCCATGGCCAGGCCGCAGGCGGCGGAGCAATCGAACGGGACGGGCTCCGTCCACAACTCGCCCGTGAACGGCGCGTCCGGCAACAGGCGTGATAGGTACGGCCGTTGCGAGGCGACCTCGCCGCTGAAGATCTCCGAGTACGCGCACCGGTACAAGTCCGGCCGGTCCAGGAAGGGCTGTGCAAAGGAGAACCGGCCGCCGGAGGGAGCGGAGGCCAGCGTCACCAGGGGCGACCACGTCCCGGCGCCCACGAGCCCGCCGTCGCCGTACACGAGCGACCAGATATGCTCGTTGCCATCGGCATCCATGCCGGTGACGAGGAGGTTCCAGTCGCCGTCGTACCTGCAGGCGACGCCGGAGAGATCCCCGGTGGACTTGTCCCAGGCGGCGCGGGTCTGCCAGTGGCCGTCGACGTACTTTTTCACGTAGAGGGTCGACTCGTCCGCGAAGAACAGCGCCAGGTCGCCGCCGGGCGTGTAGGCGGCGGCGAGGCCGTAGACGAGCATGGTGGGCGCGTAATCGATCAGCTGCGGGCTGCCCCAGCTGGCGCCGTTGTCCGTGCTGACGATGCGGCGTATCTCGCGGGTGGTCTTGGTCCAGAAAATGGAGACCTCGGAGCCGTGCGCGGCCGCCGCCACGGACATGATGTTGTACTGGCTGGTGTAGGTCCACTGGCTGAAATCCGCCCCGGGACCGGGAGAGCTTACCCGCTGGCGGTAGAGCTTGCGACCGTCCTCCGGCGGGGTCAGCCGGACGCGGACGAGAGAGCCGTCCGAGGGCATGGCGACGGCGTGGCAGCAATCGTCCTCGGCGCCGGTGTAGAGGCGCTCCCAGTCCAGCCGGACGACGCCGCCGGCGAGGTTGGACGCCTCGACCTTGACGTACGGCACGACGTCCGGCCACCGCTGGGCAGCCATTAAGGTTTCAGAAAGGGTCCTCATTCCGTATCATTCTCCTCTTTATCGCCCGAAGAGGCCCCGCTCGCGGTTCGACAGGCTCACTACGAGCGGATTCCCGATCGATAGGTCCACTGCTGCACGTTACGGCCCCACGTCCGTCGTCTGAGAGCTGGCGGGAACATCCGGCACGTAGAGGCGGCTGGCGCGGACGCGGTTGCGGCGCCCCAGGCGACGGAGCTCGGCGCGGAACCGGTTCAGGCGCTGCTGTCCCCACCTCTGCAGGTCCGCCGGGACCGAAACACCGCCGGTGTTGACCCGGTTGACGGCGTAGAGGGACTGCTCGACGGCGGCATAGCCGGCCGCGCCGAGAGCGACGAGGTCCTCGCGGGCGGCGGGCACGGTGCTCCCCTCCGCATCGAGCGTATGGAGCATGCCGTAATAAACGACGGCGTCCGAGCCGTCCGGTACGTCCTCGCCGAGCAACGTCAGGGTATCGCCCCAGAGGGAGAAGGGCTGGAAGCAGCGGGGGAAGTCGCCTGACGGGTACTCGACGGCGGCCACCGTGACGCGTCCGGTCAAGCCGGCGATATTGAGCTCGCGGGAGCCTCCGGCGGTCGCCAGCGTCGCCGAGGCCTCGAGCGGCAGGTGCTCGGAAAGGTCTTTGACCGCGCGGGCAATGGCGCGGTCGAGCTCGTCGTCCGTCCAGCGCTCGTTCGCTTCGTCCTCGTCGTGCAGGTCGCGCCGCACGAGCGTTCTCATCTCATCCAGGTCCATGGTTTCCTCTCTTTCCGGGAGGGGGGATCAGCCCCCTCCCGGTGTGTTTCGGCTGCCTGCTCCCCACTCCACCAGATTCCGGCCTGCGCCGGAATGACGATGGAGAGGGACGGGATTCCTGGTCGCGGGCGCTCCCTCAGGATAACGCCTGCATCAGTCCTGGACGCCGATGAGGGCGGCCGCCTTGACGGAGCTGAAGAGGGCCAGGGAAACGTACCACTTGACGCGGGTGCGGCTGGCGTCCTTGTTCTCCAGCGGGCCGACCGGCTCCGCCTGGAGGTGGCCGGGGCTGGTGAGGCCGCAGAGACCGCCCTCGCCGAACTGGACGGCGTAGATGGTGGAGCAGGACCCGCCGGTGGTGTCCGTCTCGACGCCGTCCGCGAGGACGTGGGTATCGAGGACCCAGTCGTTGACGCCGATGGGCACGCTGTCCCAGAGCTGGACGAAGTTGCCCCAGCGGTCGCGGTCGGTCTCGGCCATGACGCCGCCGGCGGCGCGGACGAGGGCGTTGATCTTGCGGCGGGAGCGGCGGGACATGATGAGCATGTCCGGCTTACCGCCCTTGACGGCGTCGATGAGCTCGTCGAGCTTGGCGAGGGTGAGGGCGGCGCCGGTATCGCCCGTGGCGATGACCTGGGGACCGGCGGTCTCCGTATCGATGAGGGCGCGGAGGCCGTCGAACTGCTTGGCGTCGGCGGCGCTGTCGCCGTAGATGAAGGTGTCCTCGAACTTGTCGCGGAGAGCCTTGGCCTTGAGCTCGATGACGGCGGCCTCCAGGTCCTGGACATTGGAGCGGGTGGTCTTGAGGAAGTTGTCCACGTCGGCGTCGCCGCCCATGATCTTGAGGTTGGCGGTAAGCTGCTCGAAGGTAGGGGTGGACTCGGACCAGGTATCGCCGACGTCGTAGAAGTCGATGCTGGGCAGGGTCTTCTCCTGGTTGTAGGTGAGGCCGTTGCCGACGATCTCCACGAAGGGAAGGCGCTGGAGGACCGGTGAGTCCTTGACGATGGTCTCGACGACGCCCTGCATGAGGACGTCATTGGAGAGTTTGGATGCTTCTTCCAGTGTTAACGACATAGGGTTTCACCTCTTTTTTTTATTTTATTTCGGAGAGAAAATCCATCCTGACCTCCCTTTACAAAGGAAGGCAATCCATCCCGCCTTTCGGCAAGCATCCCCGCAGGGAGTCCCTTGAGGGAAGGAGATTCTTCGCTTCGCTCAGAATGACAAGGAGGAGCGAAGAATGACAGGTCAAGACTGGGAGGAGATGGCATAGTGGATCTTCTCGCGGGGGGAAAGGCCGGAGACATCGAGGCCGGTACGCTGCGGGGCGCCGGCGGGGACGCGGGCGCGAGCCGTTTCCGCCTCCATCTCCTGGCGCACGCAGGCGACGATGGTCCGGGCGCGGGCGAGGGAGTCGTTGACGGACTCGATGCTGTCCCCGCCGACAAGGTCCGCGGGCAGGCCGGGCGCGCTCTGCACGGCGAGGTCGCGGTAGGCGGCGACGGCCTGGGAGAGGGCTTCGGCCCGGCCGACGGACTCGGCCCTGACCGTCTCCAGCGATTCGCGGAGAGCGGCAAGCTCCCCGTCACGCTCGGCGAGGGCGGCTTCCAGGTTGGCCACGGCGGAATCGCGGTCGGCCAGGCGGCGGGCGAGGTCCTTGTTCTCGGAGCGCAGGGACTCGATATCCGGCGTTTCCTCGGTGGGTGTCGCGGGTTCGTTCTCGTTCATGGTTCCTCCTGTTACTCCCCGGCTTCTTCGCGGGCGACGGCGCCGGCACTCTCACGGGCACCGTTCCGGCGGGAACCCAGGTCACGGTTCATTTTCAAAATGCTCTCCCGCTCGCGGAGCCAGCGGTCGAACTCCGCGTCAGGGTCGATGACGCCGACATCCGCCATGGCGGTGCGGCGGGAGTGGATGCCGGTCTGGACCATGGACTGCTCGGCGGCGACGGCGTTCTGGAGGTCGCGCGGCAGCACGGGTCCCCAGGCAACATCGAGGCGCACCTCGCCGTAGTCCTCCCCGCGGTACTGTTTGAGCAGTTTCAGTATCATCCCGTTACGCCGGTTGTAGGCGGCCGTCCGGATGACGCGTTTTCGCCTCACTTTCTGAAGGAGGGGCTGGAGCTCGATCTCCAGGGCCACGCCGGAGAGGTCGCGGTCCAGACCGCCGAAAGCGGAGCGCGGCGACTCCGAGAGGTCGTGGAGGGAGCGGTAGAGGAGGTTGATGTAGTTGATATGGAGGTTGACGCCGCCGCCCTGGAGAAGGTCGAGCAGGTAGGCGCGGGCGCTCTCCGGGACGTTCCAGACGGCGCCCGGCT
>CAZOMF010000073.1:0-10285 GCA_964580635.1 uncultured Dehalococcoidaceae bacterium | reverse complement strand
CCCACTCCCACGCCTACGCCAACCCCCACGCCGGTTGTCACGAGTCAGGATCCCTCACCGGCAGAGCTTGGAACGTTCGGGTTGGAGGAAGGTAACAGCACCTGGGACCAGACCGCCGGTACACTGGACGCCATGAGGTTCCGGAACGACGCCGGGAGCGGTACCTTAACGGCCCTGCACCTGTTGGTCGACGACAGCACGCCCACCGGAGAGGTCAGAATGGGCGTCTACAGTGACAGCCATGGCAGACCGGGAACGCTGCTGCTCGATGCGGGCACGGTGGCCGTGCAGGATGGATGGGTAACCATCGATAACCTTGACCTGCCGGTGACACAGGGGACCTACTACTGGCTGGTGTACGATATGAGCGCCGGGAACACGGTGCAGTATCAGACCGGACAGGCCCGGAACTCTCACTACTGGATCAACTGGAGTTACGGGACGCTGCCGGGCCGCATCAGCTCGTGGAGGGCCCAGTCCAACGGTAACCCCTACGTCATGTACGCCACGTTGACCGGGAGTGTTCTCCCGTAGCATTCGGGATTGGGACGCAAGATGAAACAATACCCCGGCTTCTTCAAGAAGCCGGGGTATTCGTTTTCAATAGATGAACGACGCGCTCGAACAATCGGTAACGGGAATCACGCGGAAGCAGCGGCGCTTATTCCGATGGCAGACTGAACCTGAAGATGTTGCCGCCTCCCTGGCAGTCGGTGACCCAGATACGGCCGCGGTGCGCCTCGACGATTATCCTCGCAATGAAAAGATCCAGGCCGGCTCCCTGCACGTTGTGCCCGTCCGCATGATCTCTCCGGTAGAACTTGTCGAAGATCAATTCGCGCTCCGTGGGCGGGATAGCGGGGCTGTTATCCCGTACGCTGATGAGGACCGAAGGCAACGGTATCGCGGGAGCGTCGGGGAACCTGTTGCGTACCTCTTCCCGGTCTCGGATAGGATCTAGCTCGACGGTAATATCGCTTCCCTCGGGCGAGTACGCAATGGCGTTGACGATGAGGATCTCGACCACCTCCCTGATCTTGTCAGGGTCCACGGTGATTTTCGGTAATTCACCCGGCCTCTTCAGCACGACGGTGTGATCGACCGTCCGGTTCTGTATCTCCGAGCAGACCTGGCGTACCAGGTCCCGGACGGCGACCCGCTGGGCTGATATCCGGCAGCTTCCCTCGAGATCGAACACGTAGCGGAATTTTTCCAGACGGCGGACCAGCCTCTCGCTGGCCGAGATAGTGCCTTCCAGGTATGATTTTCTCTGTTCCTCGGTAATCGCGTCGCTGCATTGCAGCAGCGTGGAACAGTACCCCTGTATCAATGTAATCGGGGAGAGGAGATCGTGCCACAGCACGCGGATCGCTTCGTTGGTGGATTCCCGGTTCTGTCGGGTGGTCTTGCTGTACAGCACGGGCAGTCCATGCTGGTCCTGGTATATGGCGGCTTCGGGTCCGGACGCGTTCGCGGTCCAGGGGTAAGAAAACGTTTTCGCGGTTGGTTCGCTGCTGTCGATGGACTCCAGCAGGCCGGGGGTTTTACTCGCGTACCTGCTAGTCGATTTCTTGGACATCAGCTCGTTCTCCACTGAAGCTGTCCGAATCCACCCCGCTCCCGGCGAATCGATAGCCTACCCCGCGTTCCGTCAAAATCATTTGAGGATTTTTAGGATCGGCTTCTATTTTCTGACGCAGGTACCTGATATACAGTTTGACGAACGATTTGTCACCGATGTAATTCGGCCCCCACCCTTTCTCCAGCAGCTGCTCGTGGGTCACGATCCAGTTGCGGTTCTTGACCAGGCAGGCCAGTACCCGGAACTCGGTGGGGGAAAGTTTGACGCGCTTGCCTCTGACCCAGACCTGACGGCTGTGCCATTCGATCTCCAGTTCACCATCGAGGAACGAGCTGCGCTCCTCGTTGGAGACATCGCTGGTCACGCGCCGCAGCACGGCCTGGACCCGGGCGATGAGCTCTGAAAAATCCACCGGCTTGGGAATGTAGTCGTCGGCGCCCATGCTGAACCCTTTGATGCGGTCGGGGTTCTCTGACCTGACGGTCACCATCAGGACCGGGATGTCACTCATCTCCCGGATCCTGCGGCAGACTTCCCACCCGTCCATCTTGGGCATCATCGCATCCAGCAGCACGAGGTTCGGGCGGCTGCTGAACACGCGCCGCATCCCGTCGAGGCCGTCCTGGGAGATAAGCGCCTCGTAGCCGGCCTTCTGCAGCCATGTTTTTGCCAGGTGTGCATATTCTACATCGTCGTCAATGATCAGTACTTTGCCGCGGATATTCATATGCCCTCCTGGTCTTTTTGGTAGGAGAAACCATTAACCATCATACCATGAGGTGCGTTTCTGTCAACCTAACTTTTCCTACCTTTTAGTACCAATTGCCGGTTTTCGGTATAAAAAGATTTTGCTAACCCTGTCAATACTCCTACCAATTTCTACCTGACAATGCGGCGGGGTACCGGTTGATAACTGATATTACCGGACCGTACCGATATATATGCATTCGACACGCCTCGCTGCGCGTCCATTTTATAGAAATGTAATAGGTCAAAAATAATTGTAACAAGTAGCAAAAGCCGGGGTGTTTCTCCTACCCGAACGGACGGGACGTCTGCTTTGCGGGGCGGCTGGTGCTTCGGAACGAGCGAAGATGACCCGTTTTTATTCTTACCCTTTTCCAACACCCCGAAGCCAACGTTCTAACTGCCGCTTATTAAGATATATACGAACTGTCCGGTCGCACCGGATTGTTTTACCACCGTCTGTGTATCAGCCAGGACGACAGGAGATGTCCGCGAATGTTTGAAAGTTCGCTCGTACGCAGACACGATTGCAGCAGGGAAAAATGAAATCAAGGGTACCTCTGCGGGGGGTTCAGGAAGGTGGTACGATGCACGACCTTAGCGGTCTGTTGAGTCAAGTCCAAACGGAAGCGGAGATAAATCGTCTTCTGGCCAAGAAGGAAACATTCGCCGCGATCTGCCTGGACATAGACGACCTGCAGACATCGAACGTCACCTACGGCTATGACAAGGGTGACCAGATTATAAAACTGATCGCCGGCGTCGCCCGTGATACCGTGACGAGATACGGTAACCGGGGCGACCGGGTCGGTCATTTAGGCGGGGATAATATCGTCGTCCTGACCACCGTTCACAAGGCGCGGCCGTTGTCACGGCGGATTATCGCCGAGTTTGATGTCCAGAAGAAGGGACTGTTTTCTGATAACGATTTGAATACGGAGCGAGACATGCAGCCAGGCCCATTCCGGGAGGAAGAATCTCCCGCTGTCACGGCTTCCTCGGTGGTTATTACCAATGAGAAATGGCCGTTCCAGAACTACCACGAGTTCACCGATGCCGCTGCGGAGCAATTGGCGTTCATCAAGCGCAGCGCCGCCCGTTCGCCGCTGGCGAAAGGGAACGGAAAGGCCAAAACCGGTCACAAAACCGCCGCAATTCCCTCACGGAGTACGTCCGAAGAACCCAAGATCATCCAGGGGGCCTGGGACTGGCTGAACCGGATTGTCCAGGAGATCGACGATCAGGTGCTCAACCTGTCCGATACCTTCACCGACCTGAAGCCCAAGATCGGGAAAAACGACCCTGACGAACACGCCCGTCTCGGCGGCGTCATGTGTGACTGCATTTCCGGCATATCTCACATCGTGCACGGGATTAACGGCGTCATGAGCATGGAGTTCCCTCCGGTGAAGAACGTCCCGGAAGAGATCGTGCTCGCCGATTACCTGAAGTGGGTCAAGGAGCAGGTCAAGGGCGAGACGGGTCAGCGCAAGATCTCTATCCATATCCGGGGGCAGGCCGGAGCAGGCAACCTTATTATAGACGGCCGGGGCCTGGCCCAGTGCCTGCTGCTGCTTGTCCAGACGGAGGTCCAGGCGAGCAAAACACGGGATACGCTAAGTGTCAGCGTTTCCGCCACGGACGGTGAGATTGTCACTATCAAGATTTCTCACCCGAGCCGGAGGGTGCCCCAGGAGGTCCTTGACCGGGTGCTCCAGGGACGGTGGGGAGATGGAACGGATATCTCCTTCGCCAGCCGGGCCTATCTCGCCAAGCTGCTGGTCCAGGGCTTGAACGGTACCTTGACGCTCAGTGATGACGAGTCCCTCGGTCTTACCTATACGATATGCCTGCCCCGGCGGTGGCAAAGCTGGATGCAGGAAGTGAACAGCCTGCTGCTTGGCCTGGATATCAACCGGAAGCAGGCCAGGAACGTCCTGCAGCAGCTGGAGTACCAGGTCGACAGCCTCTCCGGCGGACTCCCGCCCGAGATATACAAGAATTTCAAAGCGCTCTCCCTTCGCCTCCAGGAGCTGGGCGTGATCTGCAACCGGTCCCTCTACCTGGTGGAGGACTACAATGCCAAGCTGGAGGCCATGCAGGACAGCTGGCTCCGGCAGGAGATGGAGCAGTTGGTGACCGTGGAGGCACTGGTCACTCTGTTGGCCCAGATAGCCCGTTACTCCGGCGAGACACAGCTGTTCGACCTGGAGACCGGGAGGCGGGTGGCGCGGAACGCCCTGGCCATCGCCGGGGAGTACCCGTTGCTGCTCGGTGAACACCAGGCCCTGCACTATGCCGCGCTGCTCAAAGACCTCGGCCTGGTTCCCCGGGTCGCATCGTTCCGAAAGGACGGCGCGTCGAGCTTCCGGACCAACTTCCAGCAGGTGTGGAACGCCCTGTCCACGGTACCGTTCCTCAGGTCGTCGCTGAGACTGATCATGAGCAGTTACGAAAGGTATGATGGCGCCGGCGCCGTTCTCACGCCGGAAGGACCGAAATCTCCCGTTGCTGCTGGCGTATTGACCGTCGCACGGGATTTCGATACCCTGACGTCCGGTCTCTCGCCCGAAGGGACCAACGAACCGCAGCAGGCGGTACAGAAGATGGTCGAGGGGGCCGGATCACTGTACGACCCCGAGGCTATCAATGCCTTCCTCCAGGTGTGGACGAGGCAGGGGCTCGGCGTCGCCCCAAGGGAATCTGTTATTGAGGAGCCGGGAACTTGAGTAATATTTGTGTTATTGGAGCCGGGTACGTCGGACTGGTGACGGCCGTAGGTTTCGCCGAGCTCGGACACCGGGTAAAACTGGTGGAAATAGACGGTGCGAAACTGGATGCGCTGGAACAGAACGTCATACCCATCCACGAGCCGGGTCTGGAGGACCTCTGGATCCGGGCCCAGGAGAACGGACGGATCGAGGTTACCAACAACTATATCCATGGACTCCTCGGGGCTGATTTTGTGTTTATCACCGTCGGGACGCCTTCGACCAAGAGCGGCAAACCCAGCCTGAAGTGGGTCAGGATAGCGGCCAGGTCCATCGCGGAAACGGCCAGCGGGCCCGTCGTCGTGGTCATGAAGAGCACCGTCCCGGTGGGCACCGCGGACATCATCACCCGGATCATCGGCAAGTACCGCCGGGACCCCGGTCTTTTCCCCGTGGTTTCCAACCCGGAATTCCTCCGGGAGGGTTCGGCGGTGGATGATTTCTTCCGTCCCAACCGTGTCGTGGTCGGGGCGTCGGACCCCACCGCCGCCGAGGCGGTGGCGCGTCTTTACCGGCCGCTCGGGCAACCCATCGTCATGTGCAACAACACCACCGCGGAGCTGTCCAAGTACGCCTCCAACGCCTTCCTGGCGACAAAGATTAGTTTCATCAATGAGATCGCGCTCCTCTGCGAGGAGTGCGGTGTTGACGTAACCAAGGTTTCCCAGATACTGGGCATGGACCCGCGCATCGGTTCGAGCTACCTCAATGCGGGCCTGGGATGGGGCGGGAGCTGCCTGCCCAAGGACGTCAAAGGCCTGATCTTCATGGGTGAGCAGAACAAGGTGCACATGCACCTGACCCAGATGGTGAGCCGCATCAATCAGAGCCAGCCGAACGTCGTTATCAATAAACTGAAGCGATTGCTCAGCGGCGTCGAGGGAAAGACCATCGGCATCCTGGGGCTGTCATTCAAACCTGGTTCAGACGATTTGCGGGAGACCCGGTCCCTGCTTATCATCGAGCAGCTTTCGGAACTGGGCTGCAACATCAAGGCCTGCGATCCCGTCGCGGCGGAAAAAGCGTCCCAGATGGTTCCGGACCTGGTCTGTTACCTGGATGTCTATGACTTGGCCCGCGATTGTGACGCTTTGGTGCTGGTGACCGAGTGGGAAGAGTTCCGGGATATCGACCTGTACAAGCTCGCCTCCGTGATGCGCAATCCCGTTTTCATCGATGGCCGCAACCTCTTCGAGCCGGAGCAGATGAAACGGGCGGGCTTTATTTATGAAGGTATCGGCCGGCGCCAACCGAACCGGGAAACCGCCGAACTCGCTGAACCGGGATATCTGCGTTCGTTACCCTAGCGTTTCGCCCCCGCTGTAACCGTCCCGTTTTCCGATAAAAATAGATGCAGCGGGGGCCTCTTTTTAGCTTTCTAACTTAATCCTAACGGTTGTCTTACTCTGAAATAACTAAGACGAGTGTACCATGACAATACGGAGCATTACAGGCATTCTCCAACCAACCATGACTGCCGATGGTGATTATGCAGATTATTGAAACGGACAATCGCTATATGACCGGCACGCTGCCGGTAGCCGAACGTCAGGAACAAGCGGCACGCACGACCACCGCTCCTCGTTTCTCGGAAACGACCCCGGTATTCTCCTACCTCTTCTGGAAATACCTGGTCGACCGGTTCGCCGCCCTGGGCATGCTGATCGTGCTCTCTCCCCTGATGGGCGTGATCGCCATTGCGATCAGGCTGGACTCCAGGGGCGGCGCCCTGTTCCACCGGGAGCAGGTCGGCAGCCGGGGCAAGAACTTCATGGCCCTGAAGTTCCGCACCATGTACGACGGTAATGATGACCAGACCTACCGCGAGTACGTGGAGAAGTATGTGCGGGAAAACGCGCCCTACCAGGTGGACGAGAACGGCGCGCGGATATTCAAGGTTGTCAACGACTCCCGCGTAACGAGGGTCGGCCGGTTCTTACGGAAAACCAACCTTGATGAGTTGCCCCAGCTGGTCAACGTGCTGAAAGGCGAAATGTCGTTCATCGGCCCCAGGCCGGACGTACCGTTCGCCGTGGCGATGTACCGGGACTGGCACCTGAAACGACTCAACGCCCGCCCGGGCATTACCGGACTGTGGCAGGTCTGTGGCCGCAAGGCGGTCCCTTTCGAAGGCATGGTTCGGCTGGACATCAGCTACATCAATCGGAGGTCGCTGGCCCTTGACCTCAAGATTGCATTCCTGACCGTCGCCACGATACTCAAGGGTGACGGCAGTTAGCCGGGTCTTAGGAGGATTACATGGTTAGATTTGGTGTTATCGGATGCGGATACTGGGGACCCAAGCATATCAGGGTCTGTAACGAGACCCCCGGCGGCACGCTGGCTGCGGTATGCGATGCGGATGAGGGGAAGCTCGAGCAGGTTCGGGTGAAATACCCCGGTGCCGCGGTGACCTCCCGGTATGATGACGTCCTCGACGGCCCGGCCGAAGCTCTCGTCGTGGCGACTCCTATACGGACCCACTACGAGCTGACGAAGCGGGCGCTGCTCGCCGGCAAGCATGTCCTCGTCGAGAAACCCCTCACCACCACCAGCAGCCAGGCCCGGGAGCTTATCTCGCTGGCCGAGGAACGCGGCCTCATCCTCATGGTGGGGCATACCTTCCTCTTCCATCCGGCGGTGCGTCTCCTGAAAGAGACCATCGATCGGGGCGAGCTGGGAGACATTTACAGCATCGATTCGGACCGCCTCAACCTGGGCCTGTACCGGACGGATGTCAACGTGATCTGGGACCTGGCGCCGCACGACCTCAGCATCATGATGGCGCTGCTCGAATCGGAACCAGTCGCGGTCAGCGCCCGGGGCACTTACCGGACCGATGGCCAGGTGTGCGATGTCGCGTATGTCGAGATCCTTTTCGCCAACGGCACCATGGGGCACGTTCACGTCAGCTGGCTGCACCCGCGAAAGATCCGGCAGATGACCATCGTCGGCAGCCAGAAGATGGCGATCTATGATGACGTATCAGACTCTGAAAAAGTACAGATATATGACAAAGGGCTGGCCATTCCGGAGAACAGCGGCGGACAGGACAGTTTCTCCGCCTGGCCGCCCAACTACCGCTATGGAAATATCGTGATACCCTTCGTTTCCAACGCCGAGCCGCTGGCTCTGCAATGCGCTCACTTCATCGAATGCATCAAGGAACACAAGACCCCCATCAGCGACGGCCGCCTGGGACTCCAGGTGACGAGCGCCCTGGAAGCGGCGGACCGGTCCCTGATGAACGGTGGCAACCGGGAAAAGTTAGAGGCAAGGTCGATGTCGGTGGTCTAGTCGCCCCAACACGAGTGCCGGAAGGGCAAGGAACGAAAACATGAAAGAGATAACTGAAATGTCCAGCCATGAAAACCTGATTGAGGCGACGATCCGACTGGGAGAGGATACCGAGGTGGAAGACGAGGCGGTGGTGGGGTATCGCGGGAGCCGGATGGTCAACCCCGTGCTTACCATAGGAGACGGGGCCCGAATCCGCCGCGGTACCATTATCTATGTCGGCAGCTATATCGGCATTAACCTCGAAACGGGGCACAACGTTATCATCCGCGAGGAGAACGAGATCGGTGACAATTTCCGCATCTGGAACAACTCTGTCATCGATTACGGCTGCCGTATCGGCAACAACGTCAAGATCCACAACAAGGTGTACATCGCGCAGAAGTCCATCATCGAAGACGATGTGTTCATCGCTCCCGGTGTCACCTTCGCCAATGATATGCATCCCGGGTGCCCGGAAGCGTTGCAGTGCATGCTCGGCCCCCACATCTGCCGGGGGGTGCAGATCGGCGTGAACAGTACGCTGCTGCCCCGCGTGACGGTCGGTGAAAATACGCTGATCGGCGCCGGCAGCGTGGTCACCCGGGACCTCCCGCCCGGTATCGTTGCCTACGGCAATCCGGCCCGGGTGATGTGCCGGCTGGAAGACCTCAACTGTGAGACCGGGCTTACCGACAAGCCCTATACAAAACTGTTTTTTGGAGTGAAATAAAATGCAGATCCCGTTCGTCGACCTGAAAAAACAATATCAAGGTTTTCGCGAAGAGGTCATGGCAGAAATCGGCCAGGCCCTGGATGGCATGCAGCTGTTTCTTGGTAAGAACGTTCAGGCCCTCGAAGCGGAATTTGCCGAGTTCTGCGGCACGGGGTACGCCATCGGGGTAGGCTCGGGAACGGACGCCCTCCACGTCGCCCTGAGAGCGTGCGGCATCGGCCCCGGCGACGAAGTTATTACCGTTTCGCATACTTTCATCGCGACGGTCGAGGCCATCATCCTGGCGGGGGCTACGCCGGTCTTCGCGGATATCGACCCGCAAATGTTCACCATGGCCACGCACCAGGTGGAACAGCTGATAACGCCGCAGACCCGGGCGATACTGCCGGTCCACCTGTACGGACACCCGGTGGACATGGAACCCCTGCGGGAGCTCGCCCGGAAGTACGATCTCAAGCTGATCGAGGACGCCTGCCAGGCGCACGGGGCGGAATACCAAGGTCAACGGACCGGCTCGCTGGCTGACGTCGGCTGTTTCAGCTTCTATTTCACCAAGAACCTCGGCGGCTACGGCGAGGGCGGTATCATCACGACCTCGGACGCGGAGATCGCCAAGCGGTGCCGCATGATACGCGACCACGGCCAGAGCGCCAAATACTACCATGAAATGATAGGCATCAACGGGCGCCTGGACGAGGTCCAGGCGGCGATACTGAGGATCAAGCTCCGGCATCTCGATGAATGGACCGAACAACGGCGCAGGATCGCGGCTCGTTATGTCGCCAATCTCCCGTCTTCCGTCGTCGTCCCGACGGAGTCGTCCTGGGCGAAGCATGTCTATCACCTCTTCGTCATCAAGACCCCTCAGCGGGACGATCTGAAAGCGTGGCTGGACGAAAAGGGGATCGGCACCGGGATGCACTATCCGGTCCCGGTACACGCTCAGACAGCCATGCAGAACTACAACGGAAAGCAGACCTACCTGCCGGCGACGGAGAAGGTGTGCCGGGAGATCCTCTCCCTGCCGATGTATCCCGAGATGTCCGAGCAGGACGTCGATTACGTGTGCCAGTCCGTCCGCGAATTTTTTACCCCTGAGCTACATTCCGACCGCTCGCTTGCTCTTTCACGAAATGGGCGTTGAGATCCTGAAGAATATGTTACCTGCCCGAG
>CAZOMF010000072.1:0-10420 GCA_964580635.1 uncultured Dehalococcoidaceae bacterium | reverse complement strand
CACGTGTGATAATCTTGGAAGACGAGGCAATCTGTTAAGCAAATAGTTAAGCAAATTGGATAGAGCGAAAGGAGGAGTTCTGAAAATGGGAAAATTCGTAGCTAAATCTGGCGTCCCCGGTGGGATTCGAACCCACGACCCGCTGCTTAGAAGGCAGCCGCTCTATCCACTGAGCTACAGGGACATGCCTGCACCTGTAAGAATGTAGCACGAATATCCGGCACGGTCAACGAGCGTTGCGGTCAGGAGGTGGCCAGCCAGAAGATGTGCCAGCCGAGCGTCCAGGCCGCCGTCACGATACACCCCGCGATGAATACCCCGATGACGACGGACGTGAACGCGTACTTGAAACGGTAACCCCTCAGACCGGCCAGTATGGAACCGGTCCAGGCGCCCGTTACCGGCAGGGGAATGGCCACGAAGAGGGCCAGGCCGATGTTTTCGTATTTGTCGACGCTCCTGCCGCGTTTCCGTACCTTCTCGAAGAGCCAGTCCAGGAATCGCTTACCGATGCCGACCTTTGAGATCAGGCGCACCGCCGGGTCGAAGAGGAGCAGGATGGCGACCGCCGGTATGAGGTTGCCGCAAAAGGCGATGATAAAAGCATAGTACCAGGTGAAATGGAACTCGCTGAGCGCCACCGGTATGGCGCCGCGCAGTTCCGAGATAGGCGCGGCCGCCAGGCCGAGCACCCGGAGGATTTCAGATAACGTCATGCCTGACCATCTTTCGTATCGACTGAAACGGGAACCCGCCAGGGTGGCGCCGGATTGTTCCGGCTGTCGACTTTCTATGGAGTGTAATATAAGCCTGCCGAGGCGTCAAGTGAGTGGGGCTGGATACCGCGTTATCTTGACAATGACGTACGTGCGTTGCTACCATTGAGGTGGTCTTAACCTCCTCGCTGTTAACATGCCGAGATTGTTGGAAACGATTGATAGTCCCCGGGACTTGAAGAAGTTCTCCCCGGCGCAGCTGGAGCAGCTGGCCGCCGAGATCAGGGACGAGATCATCACCACCGTCAACCTCACCGGCGGGCACCTCGCTTCCAACCTCGGCGTCGTCGAGCTGACCATTGCGCTCCACCGCGTGTTCGACAGCCCCTGCGACAAGATCATCTGGGACGTCAGCCACCAGAGCTATGTCCACAAGCTGCTCACCGGCCGGCGGGACAAGTTCAATACCCTTCGCCAGTACGGCGGACTTTCCGGCTTCACCTCCCGCGACGAGAGCGAGTACGACCCCTTCGGCACCGGCCACGCCAGTACCTCCGTATCCGCCGCCCTCGGTATGGCCGTGGCGCGGGACCTGACCGGGGACGATTGCAAGGTCATCGCCGTCATCGGCGATGGCGCCATGACCGCCGGCATGGCCTACGAGGCCATGAACCACGCCGGTCACCTGGGCTCGCGGCTCATCGTCATCCTCAACGATAACGGCATGTCCATCTCGCCCACCGTCGGCGCCCTCGCCAAGCTCCTGAGCCGGGTCAGGTTCGATAAGAACCTCGGCAAGGCCCGCCGGACCGGGGAGAAGATCGTCAGCTGGTTCCCGAAAGGGAAAATGCTCTGGAAACTCTGGACCATGCTGGAAGCCCGCGTCAAGGGGTTTTTCAGCGCCTCGCCCATCTGGGAGGAGCTCGGCTTTGCTTACGTCGGCCCCATCGACGGCCACAACCTGCGTGACCTGGAAACGGTGCTGACCAAGGTCAAGACCTCCGCAAGACATCCCACTTTGGTGCACGTCGTCACCACCAAGGGAAAAGGTTATCCCGCCGCGGAGGAGAACGCCGTGTACTTCCACGGGGTGTCCGCCGGCGGCCGGAAGAAGAAAGAGGTGCCCACCTACAGCGAGGTGTTCGCCCGAACAATGGTCACGCTGGCCGAGTCGGACCCGCGCCTCGTGGTGGTGACGCCGGCCATGCCGGAGGGAAACTGCCTCGATGTCTTCGCGGAACGGTTCCCGGACCGCATGTTCGATGTCGGCATCTGCGAGCAGCACGCCGTGACCTTCGCGGCCGGCATGGCGGCCCAGGGACTGCATCCGGTCGTCGCCATCTACTCGACCTTTCTCCAGCGTTCGTTCGACCAGATCATCCATGACGTCTGTCTCCAGAACCTGCCGGTCGTCTTCGCGGTGGACCGCGGCGGCATCGTCGGCGATGACGGCAAGACCCACCAGGGAATTTTCGATATATCGTATCTGAGCCTGATTCCGAACCTCGTGGTGGCCGCGCCCAAGGACGAGAACGAGCTCCAGCACCTGCTCTACTCCGCGGTGTATGCCGGACGCCCCATGGCCGTTCGCTACCCGCGTGGCGCCGGGCTCGGTGTAAAGCTGGACGAGGAGTTCCACGAGGTCCCCATCGGGCGTTCCGAAGTGCTCCGCCCCGGCGAGGACGCCATGATATACGCTATCGGTGCCACCGTTGACCCGTCGGTGAAGGCCGCGGTCGAGCTCGAAAAGCTGGGTGTTCGGGCCGGCGTGGTGAACGTACGTTACGCCAAGCCCCTCGATCCCGCCCTCCTCGACTGCCTCCCCGCCGGGGGCGCCGTCCTGACGGTCGAGGAGAACGTGCTCATCGGCGGCTTCGGCAGCGCCTTCAACACGCTGGTGCAGTCGGCCGGGCGGACGGACTTGCGTATTAAAAACCTCGGCGTGGCGGATGAGTTCGTCGAGCACGGCACCCAGTCCATTTTGCGCGCCCGGTACGAGATAGACGCTCCCGGCATCGTCAGGAACGTCCTGGCGCTCGTGCCGGAAGAGACCGCTCGTCGTGCTGAGGAAAGGGTGGGTGACCTGTGAAGATCGCCGGCCGGCAGGGCAGGGGAGCGGTTGAGATGATTGACGCCGCCGCACCGGAGTCAGGTTTCCCGGACCGGGACCTGATTTATTTTTATGGACCGAGGATGATATGAACAAGATGACCGTCAGGGACATCGATGTCCGGGACAAACGGGTGCTGGTCCGGGTGGATTTCAACGTCCCGGTCGACCTGAGGAGCGGCGCCATCACGGATGACAGCCGTATACGCGCCGCGCTGCCGACCATCGCCTACCTCCGTGAGCGGAACGCCCGCGTCGTGCTGATGTCCCACATGGGCCGCCCCAAGGGAAAGGTGGTCGAGGACCTGCGGCTGGCCCCGGTCGGCCAGCGGCTTTCCGAGCTGCTCGGGCAGCCGGTCACCACGCTCGACGAGTGCATCGGACCGGCGGTGGAAAAAGCCGTCGCCGCCATGCGGCCGGGAGACGTCGTCCTGCTGGAGAACCTGCGCTTCCACGCCGAGGAGGAAAAAGGCGATGAGGCCTTCGCCGAATCGCTGGCGGCGCTCGGGGACGTCTACGTGGACGATGCCTTCGGCACCGCCCACCGCGCCCATGCTTCCATTTCCGGCGTCGCCAGGTTCCTGCCCGCCGTGGCCGGTTTCCTGCTGGAGAAAGAGATCAATACCCTCGGCAATCTCGTGGAAAATCCGGCCCACCCCTTTTCGGCTGTCCTCGGCGGGGCCAAGGTCAGCGACAAGGTGGCGCTCATCAATAACATGATGGGAAAAATAAACAGCCTCCTTATCGGCGGGGGCATGGCGGCCACGTTCCTCAAGGCGAAAGGCGTTGACGTGGGGAGTTCGAACGTGGAAACCGACCTGCTGGAAACGGCCGCGGACCTCATGAAGAAGGCGAAAGACCACGACGTGACGATCCTCCTGCCGACCGATGTCGTCGTTACTCCGGAAATAGCTTTCAATGCTCCGGCCACGGAGGTTTCCGTCGAAAAAATCCCCGCTGACCGGATGATCGCCGATATCGGCCCGGCCACGACCGCCGCCTTCACCGGGCAGCTCCGTGCCAGTAAAACCGTCTTCTGGAACGGCCCCATGGGCGTCGTCGAGATGCCGCAGTTCGCCGCCGGTACCAGGGCCCTGGCGAACCTGCTCACCACGCTCGATGCCACCACCGTCGTCGGCGGCGGCTCCACCGCCGAGACCATGGACACCCTCGGCCTGTCTGATAAGGTGACCTTCGTTTCCACCGGCGGCGGCGCCTCCATGGAGTTCCTCGGCGGCGAGGCGCTGCCCGGCGTGACGGCGCTGCTCGACCGGAAATAGTTGACATAACCATCGTTTCGTACGTGAAGAGAGGAGTGACGGACGCATGACAAGAACACCGATGATCGCCGGAAACTGGAAGATGAACACCACCGTCGACCGGGCGGTCGACCTGGTAAAGACCATGCTGCCGGGGCTCGACGAGGTCAAGGACGTGGACAAGGTCGTCTGCCCGCCGTTCGTCTCACTCAAGCCGGTCTCCGATATCCTCAAGAAATCGAGCATCAAGGTCGGCGCGCAGAACATGTACTTCGAGGAGAAGGGCGCCTTTACCGGCGAGATCTCCCCGAACATGATCGCCGGCATGTGCGACTACGTCATCCTCGGGCACTCCGAGCGTCGCCACATCTTCGGCGAGCAAGAAGAGCTTATCGATAAAAAGGTCCGGGCGGCTATCGAGAACATGGTCAAGCCTATCTTCTGCGTCGGTGAGACGCTGGAACAAAACGAGACGGGGCACACCGAGGAAACGCTGACCCACCAGGTGATGGCCTCCTGTGACAAGCTGTACTTCTTCGGCGGGCTCATTATCGCCTACGAGCCGGTCTGGGCCATCGGCACCGGGAAGTCGGCGACGGCGGAGCAGGCCCAGAGCACCATCTCCTTTATACGGCAGCTCGTGCGGCACCGCCATGGCGATGAGATAGCCAACGCCGTGCGTATCCTCTACGGTGGCAGCGTGACCGCGGCCAACGTCGCCGAGCTGATGCAGCAGCCCGACATCGATGGCGCCCTCGTCGGCGGCGCCAGCCTCAAGGCGGAAGATTTCGTCAGTATTGCCAAACAGGCCGCCGAGGTCAAGGCGGGGTTCAAGTAGCGTGGATCTCCTCGTTGCCGTCGTGGGACCGACCGCGGTGGGCAAGACGGAAACGGCCGTCCGGCTGGCAGCGAGGTTCGATGGGGAGATAATCGGGGCGGACAGCCGCCAGGTCTACCGCGGCATGGACATCGGCACCGCCAGGCCCGGTCCTGAAGAGCTGGCAAAGGTACCCCACCACCTTATCGGCATCATCGGACCCGACCAGGATTTCAGTCTCGGTCTCTACCTGCGTCTGGCCCACGCCGCCATGAAAGATATACGCTCGCGCGGCCGTCTTCCGTTCCTCGTCGGCGGGACGGGGCTCTATGTGCGGGCCTTCATCGAAGGATGGGACGTCCCGGCTATTTCTCCCGACGTGGAATTTCGCTATAATAAGGAGAAGCAGGCGAAGGAAGCCGGCCCTGACGAGCTTCACGCGGAATTGGCCCGGATCGATCCGGCCGCGGCGGCCCGCATCGACCCCCGCAACGTGCGGCGCGTTATCAGGGCGCTGGAAGTCCATGCCCGTACCGGCAGGACGTTTTCGGACCTGGGGAACAAGCGACCGCCGGCCTTCACGACGTATACCATCGGCCTGACCGCTTCACGGACGGAGCTGTACCGGCGGGCGGATAAGCGGGTCGACCGTATGGTCGCCGCCGGCTTCGTCGATGAGGTCAAGTGCCTGCTGGAACAGGGATACGGCCGGGACCTGCCGTCGATGTCCGGCATCGGGTACCGGCAGCTGGCCGGTTACCTCCGGGGCGAAATGACACTCGATGAAGCGGTGCGGCGGATCAAGACGGCTACCCACCGGTTCATCCGGCACCAGTACAACTGGTTTCGCCTCCGCGACGAGACCATCCGCTGGTACGATACTGAGTGCCAGGGATATGACGAAGTAGAACGGGACCTGTCCCGTTATATAATGACGGTATCGAGTCGGGAGTGAAACGAAAAAGACATGCACTTCACCAAGATGCAGGGAGCGGGTAACGATTTCGTGGTGGTCGACGGTCGGGGAATCGACCGCGACTGGTCGGCGATGGCGATGCGCGTCACCGACCGCCATCTCGGCATCGGCTCGGACAGCCTGATCGTCCTGCTGACTTCGGAGCGGGCGGACTTCGGTATGCGTACCTGGGACACCGACGGGTCCGAGGCCGAGACCTGCGGCAACGGCATCCGCTGCCTGGCCCGTTATGTCCTTGAGAAAGGGCTCGCCTCACCGGACCGCGATGAAATTACGATAGAGACACTGGCCGCCCTTAACCGCATTACCTTCGAGCGCCGTGACGGGCGTGTCAGCGGCTTCGTCGTCAATATGAGCAAGCCGCGCTTCGCCGAGGCGGAGATACCCTTCGCCCGGCTGAACGGGCAGGACAACGTCGCCTGCCGTGGACCGATGACCGTCTACACGGCGGAGGTTGCCGGCCGGCCCATCTCGCTGAACCTGGTATCCATGGGCAATCCACACGCCGTCCTGTTCCTCCAGTACCCCGTGTTGGAATTCCCCATGGAGGTGCTGGGACCGCTCGTCGAGCGGCTGCCCGTCTTTCCGGAGCGGGTCAACTTCGAGGTGGCCCGCGTGCTCGATGATGACCGCATCGAGGCCCGGGTCTGGGAACGGGGCGTCGGCGAGACGCAGGCCTGCGGCAGCGGCGCCTGCGCCATCACTATCGCTTCCAAGACGCTGGGGTATACCGGTGACCGCGTGACGGTTCATCTGCCGGGCGGCATACTCCGCGCCAGCTACAACGGGACCGGTGAAGTAGTGCTGGCGGGGCCGGCTGAAATTGTCTATGAGGGTGAGTGGCCCGAATAAAAGGGGGCGTCCATGAGACCAGCCAGACGGGTTGAAAATCTGCCGCCGTACCTCTTCGTGGAGATCACGAAGAAGATAGCGGAAAAACGGGCCGCCGGCGAGGACGTCATCAGCTTCGCCATCGGCGATCCGGACTTCCCCACGCCGCAGCACGTCATCGATGAGCTGTGCCGCGCCGCCGCCGAGCCGGAAAATCATCGCTACCCGGAGTCCGCCGGCATGCCGGAGCTGCACCAGGCCATCGCCGGGTGGTATGAAACACGGTTCGGCGTCCAGCTCGACCCGGCCACCGAGGTATTGCCGCTCATCGGTTCCAAGGAAGGCATCGCCCACATCGCCCTCTGTTTCATCGATCCCGGTGATGTCGCTCTCGTGCCGGACCCCGGCTACCCGGTCTATTCGGTCGGCACCCAGCTTGCCGGCGGACGTCCGTACTACCTGAACCTCAAGCCCGGCAACGGCTGGCTGCCCGGCTTCGATGGCATCACGCCGGACGTGCTGGAAAAAGCCAGGCTCCTGTGGCTGAACTACCCCAACAATCCCACCGGCGCGGTGGCCGGTCTCGATTTTTATGAGCGCACCGTCGCCTTCGCCGGAGAGCACGATATCCTTGTCTGCCATGACGGCCCGTATTCCGAGGTGGCCTACGATGATTACCAGCCGGTAAGCATTCTTCAGGCAGAGGGCGCCAAGGACGTGGCGGTCGAGTTCCACTCGTTCTCCAAGACCTACAACATGACCGGCTGGCGTATCGGCATGGCGGTCGGCAACGCGGAGGCTATCGCGGCATTGCGGACGCTCAAGTCCAACCTGGATTCCGGTATCCCGCCGGCCATCCAGCTCATGGCCATCGAGGCCCTCAAGGGCCCTCAGAACGCTATCGGCGAGCACAACGCCGCCTACCAGCGCCGGCGCGATCTCATCTGCGAGGTGCTGGAAAAGATAGGTCTTGAGGTCACCCCGCCGAAGGCTGGCCTGTACGTCTGGGCCAGGGTGCCGGACGGCTACAACGCCGCCGACTTCGCGACGGACCTGCTGGACCAGATCAACGTGGTGGTGACGCCCGGCACCGGCTACGGAAGGAACGGTGAAGGCTACGTGCGGCTTTCACTGACCGTTCCGGACGCCTCGCTGGTGAAAGGCCTGTCCCGCCTGTCCGGGTGGCGCAATACCCGCCGCCTGACCATGAAAAAATAGTGCCCGGGCCATCGGGTCCCGGGGTGAGGCGCATGAAAAAAGCCGTACTGACCAGGCCGACCCCGGAACGGGCGCTGCTCGTGGCGGTGGCACACCGCAAGTCCGGCGGCGGCCGGGCCGTCGAAGATTCCATGGATGAGCTCACCCGTCTGGCGGCTTCGGCGGGCGCTATCGTCGTCGGCCGGGTCGTCCAGAACCTCGATCACCCCTCCCACGAGAGCTACGTCGGCAAGGGCAAGCTGGAGGAGCTGGTCGCGCAGAAGGAAACGCTCGGCTTCGATACCCTCGTCCTCGATGACGAGCTGACCCCCAACCAGCAGCGGAACCTGGAAGACGCCCTCGGCACCAAGGTGCTGGACCGCGCCGCCCTCATCCTCGATATCTTCGCCCGGCGTGCCCGCACGCGGGAAGGCCGCCTCCAGGTGGAGCTGGCCCAGCACCAGTATCTCCTGCCGCGGCTGGCCGGCCAGTGGCAGCACCTGGAGCGGCTCGGCGGCGGCATCGGTACCCGCGGCCCCGGCGAGTCCCAGCTGGAGACCGACCGGCGCCTGATCCGTCGCAAGATACAGAAGCTCAAGGAGCAGACCGAGGCGGTGCGGCGCCAGCGCTCGCTCCACCGCCAGCGACGGCAGCAGATGGGCATTCCCGTCGTGGCGCTGGTGGGCTACACCAACGCCGGCAAGAGCACCTTGCTCAACGCGCTGTGCGAGGCGGGTATCTACGCCGACGACCGGCTTTTCGCCACGCTCGACCCGACCACTCGCCGCAAGACGCTCCCGGACGGCCGGACGGTCCTGCTGTCGGATACGGTGGGCTTTATCCGCAAGCTCCCGCCGACCATTATCGACGCCTTCCGCGCCACGCTCGAAGAGCTCCAGGAGGCTGATCTGCTTTTACACGTTGTCGACCTGTCCTCGGCGGACGCCGCCGCCCAGTGCGAGACCGTAGAGGGCATCCTTGCCGAGCTGCGCCTGTCCGAGAAGCCGCGGCTGACCGTTCTCAACAAGATAGACCGTTTCCTGGAACAGTCTGTCAGTCTGCTGAACAACGGGCATGAGTGGACGGAAGAATCCGCATTACAATACTTCCGCGACCACGGTGGGGACGAGCCGGACACGGTCCACGTCGCTGCGGTGCGCCACTGGGGACTGTCTCTCCTCCTCGAGGCCGTTACCGCCAGGCTGCCCCGCCACTCCGGGGGACTTTCGGAATAGTTTACATAAACTAGCAGTTTCTATAAGTACTTCATCGTTTCCGTAGTTTTTTTCTGATCAAGTCTTGATGCCACCGTGATGACCGAAGAATCCTGTTTTTATAGAACTGTGAATCGTCGTTCTTTCCACGACGCTACTGAATCCTTACATGATGGTATCGGGCGTACTGTATCGTGTATTTTCCTGGCTAAAACGCGCTGTAATCGAAATCTGGGCGCCTCTCGTTGTTTTCTTGAGGAATTATACCTTCAAAACGTCTCCGGCTTTTCTTCCGCAGCGAAATAGAGGATTTCATGTACCGGACAGTACAGCCGCCACCCATTTCAAATGCTGTTCTGTGAAGGATAATACTCACGTACGACGCTTCATCGACCTCCACTTCACCCCCACAAGAGGCGGGACCGGCAGGTAAACTATACAAAACCCTCTGGTCCCGCCTCACCACATTTTTACGGCAGGGGCCCCAAACTATCCAAGACCAGCCTGTGTTTTTCTGTGATGACGGAATTGAACGCCATCCTGACGCGGTTCTTTTGGTCACCTTGCTCAGCGTCAGTTTACACCGGGTTAACAACGCGTAAGCGATCTCAAAGTTACAGAAGTAGGTCCTTGTTTAAAATTTATGGGCCGCACAATATATGTTATGTCGCGTCCCAAACGTGCAGCAAGGTTATTGACATAATAATGGGTCGTCGTGATGGTAATCAGGAAAATGGCCGGTGGTGCGTTACTCGCCGTCCATGATGTGGTTGATCTCCGCCATGAGCCGCTCGTATTCAACGCGGAGTTTGAGCACCGATTGCGTGAGGTGCTTCTCCTGCAGCGTCGGGTCGATGAGGTACCGCCGGATGGCGTCCGCTTCGTTGACCACTCCTTCGACCATCCCCGGCAGCTCCGTCTTCTTGAAGACCTTGGCCGTTTCCAGCAGCGGCCGTCCGTTATAGGTGATCCCTATCAGGTCGAACTTGGCATCCCCGCTTTTCTGGAGGAGCGTTTTCAGGTCGCCGCTGCCGTAGAGGTCGTAGTGCGTCAGGAAGGTCTGCACGGTGTCCGCCCACTCGCTGATCTGCTCCATGGCCTTGAGCTGGCGCCCGGTCTTGCCGGTCAGGGCGTTGACCGTGTTCATCATGTCACGCATCCGTTTCATCGCGGACCTCCCATGATTATGACAAGTTCTTGACGAGGGCCACCGCGTCCCGCCCCAGGTCGGCCGCCTCGCCGAGCGCCGTCGTCCCGATGCCGCCGCCCACGCCTTCACGGACCTCGCCCTGCTTGGCCCC
>CAZOMF010000071.1:0-10483 GCA_964580635.1 uncultured Dehalococcoidaceae bacterium | reverse complement strand
CCGGCAGGGCGGTCTCCGGCACGTCCACGTGGGCGGCGTCGAAGTCCGGAAAATCCACCAGATAGGTCGGGTTGGGATGGAAGACATCGAAGACGAGCTGGCCTTCCCCGGTCAGGTGGCGGCGGACGGCGGCGAGGCAGGCCTTCTGGGCTTCTACCGCGACGAGGTGCTGGAAGGGCCGGAAGGGGATGGTGACGAGGTCGAAGGTGCGGCCGAGGTCGAAGTCCGTCATGTCACCTTCGACGAGGGTCACCCGTTCCTGCACCTCGGGCGGCTCCTCCGCCAGCTTGGCGCGGCAGACCTCCAGCATGGGTGCGGAGAAGTCCAGTCCAGTAACGTTGCCGCCGGTACGGGCGCAGGGGATGAGGGCGCGGCCGGTGCCGCAGGCGAGCTCCAGTGTGTTCCCGCCGCTCTCCCGGTGGCAGTCCACGTAGAAGCCGACGTCCGCCTGGCGCATGGTCTCGTAGCTGACGTCGTAGAAGTCAGCGGTGAACCGGTAGAGATTGAGACCGTCATCGTTGTCCATGACCCAAGTATAGGGGTCAGGCGGGAGGCGGTGCAAGGGACTATGGGGCCGGGCTGCCGGCGAACTGGGCGCCGAGGATGTCCGTGAGGAAAGAGTAGACCTGCGGGTCGTCACCAACATAGACGACGATGAGCTTGCCGGAGAGGAAGTAGTGCGGCGGGCCGATCCAGTCCACGTGATCTCCCTGCTTGATCTGCGAGCCTTCCCATATGGGCGTCGGCTCCAGGGAAAAGCCGTCCGGCCAGACGCGGTCCGCCTCGGTCCGGGCAATACCGGCGTCAGGAAATTCGAAGACAGACAGATGGTTGCTGTCGAACGTGAGTGACCGCGACGGCACCGCGAAGAGCCAGGCCTGCTCACCGGGATCCCCAACCGTTACCGTGGCGCCGGTATTTTCGAGAACGGCCGCCAGGCTGTCGATATCGGTCGGGACGCGCGGTCCGCAGCCGGCAACTCCGATGAGCAGGATCAAGGAGATGAGGATGAGAGTGAACCGTATCTTCACGTCAATCCTCTGTCAGCCGAAACTGGTCAGACCTGGGAGCGGCCCTCGAAGGCGCGGGTCAATGTGACGTCGTCGGCGTACTCGAGCTCGGTACCGTAGGGCAGGCCGCGGGCGAGGCGGGTGACCCGGATGCCGAGCGGCTCGATGATGCGGCTCAGGTACATGGCGGTCTGCTCGCCTTCCAGGTTGGTGTTGGTGGCCAGAATGATCTCGCGGATGGTGCCGTCCTTCAACCTGTCGGTGAGCTCCCGGATGCGGATATCGTCGGCGCCGACGCCCTCGGAGGGGGAGAGGGCGCCGTGGAGGACGTGGTAGAGACCCTTGTAGATGCCGGTGTGCTCGATAGCGACGATGTCCTGCGGCTGCTCGACGATGCAGATGAGGCCGGTGTCCCGCTGGCCGCTGGCGCAGATGGGGCAGGGATCGGCTTCGGTGACGTTGTAGCAGACCGAGCAGAGGGCAATCTTCTCCTTGAGAGTGGTGATGGCATCCGAGAGGGCACGGGCCTGTTCCGTCGAGGCGCGGAGGAGGTAGAAGGTAATGCGCTGGGCGCTCTTCGGCCCGATGCCGGGCAGCTTGTTGAACTCCTGGGCGAGGCGCCCGATGGCGTCTCTGGCGGGAGGTTCCTGGTTGTTCTTCATGGTAAACTCAAACCCTAAAACTCAAATGTCAAAAGTGCAGGTAAAAGGTCAAAACTTGCGTTTGTCCTTTAAGGTCAGGATACTGGAGGCGATCATCTTTGACAACTCGCTCGTTTCCGCCGTCAGGAATTCAATCTCTTCTCCATTCACTTTGAGGCCGTCTTTCACGAGTCCGAGCCAGTATTTCGTTTCGTTGGCTGATTTCAGCGCTATCTCGTAGTAGCGGGTGAAGTCCCGTCGGGAGCTTGCAGATTTCGCTTCGACGACGTTGGCACCGATGCTCGTCCCGGAGCGGAGCAACTGGTCGGCAAGGACTCTGGATACTCTTGTGTCCGATAAACCATTGATGAACGTGATCAATTTCAGGGAAAAATCATAGCAGCGCCGGGTCAGATCACTTTTCACTTTTCAGCTACAGCTTTGACCTTTGCTTTTTAACCTTTGACTTGCTATCCTACATCAGTCCCGGAATATTCAGCCCTCCGGTCAGCCCGCCCATCATCTTCTGGGAGGCTTCCTGGGCCTTGGTCTGGGCCTCCTTGACGGCGGAAAGGACGAGGTCTTCCAGCATCTCGACGTCCTCGGGGTCGACGACATCCGGAGATATCTTGACCGAGAGGATGGCCTGCTGGCCGTTCATGGTGACGGTCACGGCCCCGCCGCCGGTGCTCGCCTCCACGGTGAGGTTGGCCAGTTCCTGCTGGGCTTTCATGAGCTGGGCCTGGAGCTGCTGGGCCTGCTGTAACATGCGTCGGTTCATGCTTCCTCCGTATCCACGACCTGGGCGCCGCGTTCCAGCGCCGCCTTGACGAGATGGTTGTTCTCGTGCTCGTAGACGCACTGCACCGTGCAGGCGCGTCCCAGGAAGTTGCTGACTATTTTATCCGCCGTTTTCCGGTTTTCCAGGATATCCATCTTCTCTTTATGGTAGGGGAACTTGACCGAGACGATAACGGTATCGCCGTCGATGGAGAGCGGTTTGGACCCGCTCCGCAGCAGCGCCGCGGCCGGGGTCCTGGAGAGGCCGCCGGGGGCATCGTTGATGATCTGTATCCACTGGCTCCGCAGCTGGTCGATAACGTCGCCGATGGCGGCGGGGGTAGGATCCGGCTCTTTCGGCGGGGTTTGAGCGCGGACCGGCTCCTGTCTGACCGGGGCCGGTCCCGGGTTGGGCGCGGGGTTGTTCTTTGGTTTCTCCGCCACCGGGGCAGACTCCTGCTTTGGTGGGGTAACCGGTTTTTGCGGTTCTGATTTAGTAGTGGCAGCCGGGTTCTGCGCGGGCCGGGCGGCCTGTGGTTGAGTTGCCGGCTGGGGGGCCGGCACGGCCGGCTCCTCGCCAGGGAGGGCGGTATCTACGATGGCCAGCTCCAGCGGCAGCGTAGAAAAGGTATCCAGTTCGCTGTCGAGTTGGCCGAAGCGTTTGACCGCGGCCAGCACCCGCGGTAGCGTGGCTTTCGCGGCAAGCTCTTTGAGAGCGGCAGCTTCCTCCGGGGTCAGGTCCGCGGTCTGTGTGGAGCCGGTCTTGGCGAGCAGAAGCAGCCGAAGGTACTCAACCGTGTCCCGGTTGAACTGGCGCAGGTCGAGGCCGTCCGCCTGGACGGCATTAACGATGCCGACCCCGGCAGCAACGTCCCCTTCCACGATGCTCTTCACCAGGTCGCGGGCGCGCTGGTCGCCGGACATGCCGAGCAGGTCCTGCACCTGCCTTAAAGTAATGCTGGTACCGTAGAAGGTGTTGAGCTGCTGGAGCAGGTTGAGGGCGTCCCTCATACTGCCGGTAGCCGCCTTGGCGACGAGGCTGAGGGCTTCCGGCTCGGCGGTGATGCCTTCCCGCTCACAGACGAGACTCAGCTCCGCCACGATGTTGCTTTGAGTGTGGCGGTGGAAATCGAACCGCTGGCACCGCGAGAGGATGGTGGGCAGCAGCTTATGGGCTTCGGTGGTTGCCAGGACGAAGATGACGTGGGGCGGCGGCTCTTCCAGGGTCTTGAGGAGGGCGTTGGAGGCCTCCTTGGTGAGCATGTGGACCTCGTCGATGATGTAGACCTTGCGGCGGGCCTGGTTGGGCTGGTAGTTGACCTTCTCGCGCAGGTCGCGCATCTCGTCGATGCCGCGGTTGGAGGCGGCGTCCACTTCGATGACATCGAGGCAGCGGCCCTCGGTGATGTCCCGGCACATGGCGCATTCGTTGCAGGGCTCGCCCTGGCCGTTGGTGAGGCAGTTGACCGCCTTGGCGAGCATCCGGGCCGTGGTCGTCTTGCCGGTGCCGCGGGGGCCGCAGAAAAGGTAGGCGTGGGAGATGCGGTCGTTGGCGAGGGCGTTGAGAAGGGTGCGGGTGACGTGTTCCTGTCCGAGGGTATCGCCGAAGGTCTGGGGACGGTATTTCCGGTAAAAGACTTGTGAAGCCATACCCCGTCATTATACCGTAAATCCGACGGATGACCAACCACGCAACGAACGCGTGACGGCGGGTCTCAAAGAAAAAGCCCCGCCATTACGGCGGGGCTTTTTCTTCCTGCCAGGATGTTCTTACTGGAGCAGGGAGGGGATGTCCTTGGAAGCGTCGTCCAGCTCGCGAAGCTTGTCCTCGGTCTCCTCCTGGCGTTTCTTGAATTCGGGGATGAGGTCCGTGGAGCGGCCGTAGTAGTCGCGTACCTTGGCGACATCGCTGAGCTCGGAGAGCAAAATGGTGACGTCCACCATGCCGCGTTCGCGCGGATAATCGCCGTTGCGGATGATGGCTTCCGGCGCGATGTCCCGCATGTAGTCGCCGATCTCCTTGACCATGTCCATGTTCATTTCCTTGGCCGGACCGGAGACGAGATACATGGCGCGGCGGGCGTCCGCCGGGTTGCACTTGAGGGAGAGCTCGCTGATGGCCTCGTCCATGGCCTGGATGCCCTTCTGGATCTCGGTACCCTTCTTGCGGAAGTCGTTCTTCACACCGGGCCACTTGAACATGGGGGCGTCCGTCTTGCCGTAGCCGATGACCGTCCAGCCGGTGACGGTCTGGGTGATATCGCCGGCGTCGATGAGCTTGGCGCCGATGTACTTGGACTTCTTTTCCTCGCCGGCGCAGAGCAGGTTGTAGAAGGGCTCGGCGATCATGGTATTGATCTTGGAGAGGTTGGTTTGGATGGAGGAGTCCTTGCGGACGTAGCGCTGGTTGTCCACCAGGAACACGGCGTCCGCCACAGAGTAGCAGGACTTGAGGCAGGTGGCTACATTATAAACGGTACGCTCTTCGGTGGACTCCTCGTGCTCGAAGGGCAGCACCACCAGGTTCCAGATGGGCTTGTCGATGTAGCGCTCCTTGAGGTGCTGCGTCAGCACGGCGATGGCGCCGGAGCCGGTACCGCCGGCAGTGCCGGCGATGAGCAGGAAGGCGTCCGTATCGAAGAACTTCTTGGTGGTGCGGATGGCGTCGATAACCTTGTCCGCGTCCTCGCGGGCCACCTCGGCGCCGACCTCGTTGATCTTGCCGACGCCGTGGCCGCCGGTCTTGCGGCTGCCGATAAGGATGCGGTGCCGGTGATCATTGCTGATGGCGGACAGGCCGCTCAGGTCGGCCGCGTCCGTATTAACGGCGAAGCAGCCCGTCACGATGGTCATGCCGCGCCGGCTCTTGGCCCTGCTATTCATGCGGGCGAATTCATCGGCAATCCTGCCGCCACATTGCCCGAGACCGACTACTACCAGTTTCATGTCTCACCTCATGTGCCGATTTACGTTATGCCATTTTTACCACAACCGAGCCTCGTTGTCAATTCAAATACGTAACCGCGTAACTCCGTATTTTAGTACTAACCCGAGTGGAATTTGGTAGCTGTCCGCTTCCAATGCGATGGCTGGCGCATTGAAAATGTGGGATACTGGGTCTATAATGGGCTATGTTGAATCCGGCGACCGTTGAAAAGCAGGTACCATGACTCCGGACACGCCCCCTAACGTAGAAGGGAACATCAGCAATTTCGAGAAAGCGGTCCAGCGGGCCGAAGCCCTGAGCCGGGCCGCGCGCCAGGCCGCCGAACGCTCGACGCAAACCGCCCTCGAGTCCGCCCGCCAGGCGGAGGTCATCGGTGAGGAAGCCAAGGTCACCGCCGAGAACGCTTCCCGCGCCGCCAAGCAGGCCCTCGATCGCGCCCAGCAGGTCATTACCGAAGCCCAGCAGCGTGCCGACGAGACGGTCCGCATCGCCAAGGAAGCCATCGCCAAGGCCGAGGAAGTCGCCCGGCGGCCGGTGGACACGGCGGACAACATGTACAAGGCCTTCGAGGAGGCCATCGCGCGCGCCGAGAAGATCGGGCAGGAGGCCATGCAGGCGGCCGAGTCCGCCCTCGTCCTCTCCCAGGAAGGGCTGGGCCGCGTCGACGAGCTGAGCCGTCAGGCCAAGAGTGTCGCCGATACCTCCCGGGAAACGACCACCGACGCTGTGACCCGGGCCGAGGAAGCCGTCCGCTCCGCCCGTGATGCCGCCACCGACGCCACCCGGGCAGCCAAGGAAGCAGCCAGCCGCGCCGAGAAGCTGGCCCGGGAAGCGCGGGAGGTCGCCGAGGGCACCAGCAAGACGGCCCGCGAGACCGTGGCCCGGGCCGAGAAAACGAGTAAGAGCACCCGTGAGTCCGCCGAGATTGCTGCCCACGCGGCCGAACAGACAGCGGTCCGCGCCGAGACCATCAGCAAGGTCGCCCGGGAAGTGGCCGAGGCCGCACAGCGCGCCTCGCACGACACGACGCTCCGTATCGAGGCCCTGGGCCGCGAGGCCAGGGAAGCCAGCCAGACGACCCAACAGGTCGTCCAGGAGGCCACCCTCCACGCCGACGAGATAGCCCAGGAACTGCGGACCCTCACGGAAAACGCCATTGCGACGGCTAAAGAGACCTCCGAAAACACGATCAGGGAAGCGGAGGAGAGCAAGACGCGGGTCGAGGCCGTTGCCGCGGAAGCCACCGCCGGCGCCAACGAGGCCTCCGCGCAGTTCCACGAAGCAGTCACCCGCGTCGAGGAACTCGCGGCCGCCACCAAGGAGGCCACCGAGACCTCGCTGGAGAACGTCCGTGACGCCGTCGCCAGGGCGGAGCGCCAGGGTGCCGAGGCGATCGCCTCGGTCGAGGCGGCCACACAGCAGGCGCGGGAGTCCGCGCAGACCACCGAACGGAACGTGCGGGAAGCGGCGGACAACGCCGTCGCCAGCGCGCAGCAGATTACGGAAGCGACCGCCCAGGCCACGCAGCAGAGCCTCGAAGAGGCGCTCCAGAACGCCGCCCGGCTCGTCCAGGAAGCCGCCGAGGTTTCCCGGCAGGCCGCGGACCAGGCAGTCGCCACCACCCGGCAGGTCGCCGACGAGTCCGCCCGGACGGCCCAGCAGGCCGGCGAAGCCGCCACCCAGGCCATCGCGGCGGCGGCGGAGACATCGCAGCAGGCCTCGCAGCAGGCCGCGGCGGAAACCCGGCAGGCGGCCGAGACCGCCACCGTGACCACGCGTGACATAGCAGAACGGTCGGTGGCTGAAGCCAAACAGGCCGCGGAAACGGCCGCGGCGACCACACGCGAGATGGCGGAGCAGGCCGCCAGGAACGCCCAGGAGGCGGCGGACAACGCCATCCAGAACGCCCGGGAGTCCGCCCGGCAGTCCGTCGAAGTCTCACAGCAGTCGCTGGAGCGGGCCGAGCAGATCCACATCGAGACGCGGGAGCAGGCGGAGCACGCCGCCGAGGAGTTCCAGGCCGCAGTGCACCGCATCGAGCTCATTACCGAAGCCACCAGGAAAGCCGCCGAGGAGTCCGTGCGGCAGGCCGAAGCCGCGGAAGCCGCCTCGAAAGAGACGTCCGGCGATGCGGTGGTACGGGCCCAGGAGATCAGCCGGAGCGCCCGGGAAACGGCCGAAGCGTCCATCAAAGAGGTGCAGGCGGCCATCGACGCAGCCGTCGCCTCCTCACTGGAGACGGCCCAGAAGACCCAGCAGGAAATACAGGCCGCCATCGAGCGCGCCGAGGAGATCAGCCGGCAGACCAAGGAGGCCGCCCAGGCAGCCGTCCGCACCGCCCGCGAGGTCACCGATACCCTCATCAAGGCGGCCCGAGAGTCCGCCGAGCGGACCGTCAAGGCCATCCAGGAAGCCACCGAGGCCTCCGCCCGGGTGGCCCGGGAAGCGGCCGGCGTGTCCATCAACGCCTTCCGGGACGCCATCCACCGCGCCGAGACCACCGGGCAGATCGCCCGGATGACGGCCGAAGAATCGTTCAAGGCCTACGCGGAGAACCTGTCCAAGGACGGGCTGCTCGAGGAAGGTGCGGAAGAGCCGGAGCCGGCTCCGCCACCAGCGCCCGCCAAACCACCCGCTAAAGCGAAAGCGGCACCGGAACCCGAACCTACGCCGGAACCCGAGCCGGAACCTGAGCCTGAGCCGGAACCGCAAGAAACCCCGGCGGACACCGCCGAGGACGAGCGGACGGCGGCCTTCCAGAAGGCCGAAGCCGCTCTCAACGCCATGGACGAAGCGGTGGACCAAGCGGCGAAGGAAACCACCCGCCGCGGCGGCCACCGCGGTAAGATAGAAGCCCGGCTGGAGTCTCTCGCTAAGATGTACGAGACCAAAAAGAAAGAGTACGCCGAGCTGGACGAAGAGCCTCCGGAAGAAGGAAAAAAGAAGAAAAAATAAGGGTTTTCACCGCCTCCAGGTAAGGGGTTGAAGCCTTGACTTTTACCCACCCCCGCCATATACTGGCCAAAGCGGGGACACGCATCCGGCTTCATCGTTTTTAATGATTATAAGCGGTATGACGTGATTATCCGATATGTGAGTTAAGGAGGTGTTCGGTGCCAAGCCAAAAGAAAAAGAATACCGCATCTACGGCATCCAAAGTAGAAGCTGAGGTTGAAACTGATATGACCCCTGAAGAACCAACTGAACCCACCCCGGAACAGGAACCCGGCACCGTAAGTCCGCTCGACGAGGTCATGAACCAGGCGGAACGGGCCTACGCCGCCTACATGGATGCCGAGCGCCAGGTAGCCAAGGCGTATCACGAAAACGAGCTCCAGGTCGCCAAGGCCTACAAGCGCGCCGAGTCCCAGGCCAACCGGGCTTACGAGTCCGCCGTCGGCCAGGCGATGCGCGAACGGGACGAGGCACTCGGCAGGGCCGCCCAGGCCCGCGAGGCCGCCATCAATCTGGCGGAAGAAGCCTACCGGGCCGCCAGCGAGAACGCCTCCCAGTCGTACGAGATCGCCGTCTCCGACGCCGCCCGCGCGCGCGAGGAGAACGTCGAGAAGGCCTGGTCCGTCCGCGACGAGACCATCGAGCAGGCGTGGCAGATCTACTCGAAGATCGCCCGGTAACCGAAACGGGAGTGTATCCCGTATAAAAAATCACCGGCCGCGGAAAACAGCCGGTGACATTGACAACCGAATACGTCAGTTCAGAGCAGCGAGGGAATATCCTTAATTGTGATATCAATCCCTCGCTGCGTGCTTACCACGCCTTCCTGGCGTTTCTTGAGCTCGGCGATGAGATTGATAGCCTTGGTGAAGTAGTTCCGCACCCGCTCCACGTCGCTCATCTCGGAGAGGATGAGCGTCAGGTTCATATCACCCTTGTCCCGGGGATAGTCGCCGCTGCGGATGGTGGCCTCCGGGGCCATGTTCTTGATGTAGCTCCCCAGCTCCTTGATCAGATCGACGTTTATCTCCCGTGACGGCGCGGAGACGAGGTAGAGCGCCCGTTTGGCATCGAGCGGATTGCATTTCACGGAGAGGCCGCTGATAGCCTCGTCGAGGGCCTGCACCCCCTTGGCCGTTTCCGTTGCCTTGTCCCGGAAGTGCCGGCGGTCCGGGGAGAACATCCGCTGGAACCAGCCGGGCGGGATGGTATGGCCGTAGCCTACCGTCGTCCAGCCGGCCAGGGTCTGGATGATATCGCCGCCGTCCAGGATTTTGGCCCCGATGTAGCGGGGTTTCGTTTCCTCCCCTGCGCACAGCAGGTTGAAGAAGGGCTGGACGATCTGCGCGTTGATGCGCGCGATGTTGTGCTTGATGGAGGACGCCTTCATAATGAAGCGCTGGTTATCGACGAGGAAGATGGCGTCCGCGACGAGGTAGCTCGATTTGAGGCAGGTAGCCACGTTATAGACGGTCCGGTCCTCGGTGGCCTCCTCGTGGTCGAAGGGCAGGACGATCAGGTTGTAGACCGGCTTGTCCACGTAGCGTTCCTTGAGCTGCTGGGTCATCACGGACACGGCCCCGGAGCCAGTGCCGCCGGCGGCGGAAGCGCAGAGCAGGAAGGCGTCCGTTTCCTGGGGGTGACGGGAGGAGCGGATGGTCTGGATGACCTTGTCCGCGTCTTCCCGGGCGACTTCCGCGCCGAGCTCGTTGATCTTGCCGACGCCGTGGCCGCCCGTTTTCTTGTTGCCAATGACGATGCGGTGCTCGTGGTCGGAGCGGATGGTGTGGAGACCGGAGAGATCGGCGAGATCGGTATTGACGGCGTAGACGCCGGAGATGATGTCCAGCCCGCGGAGGCCTCGGGCCCGGCCGTTGAGCCGGGCGAACTCATCCGCAATCCTGCCGCCGCACTGCCCGAAGCCTATAACTGTTAGTTTCATGCCTGCCTTTACATGGTCGTTTGTTTATTTTACGCAAGTACGCAATACGTTGTCAATCAGTACTATGGTACAAATACGGTAAGGGTGGGATGACTTTAGTATGACGTACGGTGATTCCGGGCTGAGAGGAGGCCCGGATTGGAGCGGTGGCCCCCCCCCCCCGCGGGCGGCCCCCGGGGGGGTCTTTATTAATAGTACCGAGCGAGGC
>CAZOMF010000070.1:0-10630 GCA_964580635.1 uncultured Dehalococcoidaceae bacterium | reverse complement strand
GTGGATAACGGCGAGGTCATCGGGCAGGTGGTACGAACGCGGACCGGCGTCAAGCCGCTCTACGTGTCCATCGGGCACCTCATCGACCTGCCGTCGGCGGTGCGGCTGGTGCTGGACTGTTGCCGCGGCTACCGCCTGCCGGAGCCGACGCGTCTGGCCCACCAGGCGGCCGGAGGGAATTTGAAGAACGCCCCGGCGTCGCCGAGGTAACGAATACGTCCGTGAAAGGCGAGCGATGATACAGGAACTCAGAGACACCCTCGATAACTTGAAGGCCCGGGTCGCCGCGGCCGTGGAGCATCTTTGACATCGCCGGCGCGGAGCGGAACGTTGCCCGGCTGGAGAAGGAGTCCGTAGCGCCGGATTTCTGGAACGACCAGCGGACCGCCCAGGCGGTCATGCGGCAGCTTGCTCGGAACAACAAGACCGTTCAGCAGTGGCGTGGCTTGGAGCAGAAGCTGGCGGACGTCGAGGAGCTGCTCGGCATGGCCGGGGATGACGACGCCATGTTAGGCGAGCTGGACCAGGAGCTCAAGGACGTGGGAGGACAGCTCGATGAGCTGGAGTTCCTGCTCTCTTTCAGCGGGGAGTACGACGATCACAATGCCATTATCGCCATTCATGCCGGGGCCGGCGGCACCGAGAGCCAGGACTGGGCGGAGATGCTGATGCGGATGTACCTGCGCTGGGCGGAGCGCCGCGGCTTCACCGCCGAGGTGCTCGATACCTCGCCCGGCGACGAGGCCGGCATCAAGAGCGTGACCATCGCCATCGGCGGAGAGTACGCCTACGGCTACCTGCGGTCCGAACACGGCGTGCACCGGCTCATCCGGCTCTCGCCGTTCGACGCCGACCACGCCCGGCACACCTCCTTCGCCCTCGTCGAGATCATGCCGGAAGCCAACGACGACGTGGACCTGGATATCGCACCCGAGGATCTTAAGGTGGAGACCTTCCGTTCGAGCGGGCCGGGCGGCCAGCACATGCAGAAGACGAGCAGCGCCGTGCGCATCACCCACATCCCGAGCGGCATCGTCGTGACCTGCCAGAGCGAACGCTCGCAGCACCTCAACAAGGATTTCGCCATGAAGATACTGCGGTCGCGGCTGCTGGAAAAAGAGCTGGAGAGGCAGGAGGACGAGAAGGCCCGGCTCAAGGGCAAGCACGTCGAGGCCGGCTGGGGCAACCAGATACGGAGCTACGTCCTCCACCCGTACCGCATGGTGAAGGACCACCGGACGGATTACGAGACCGGCAACACAGACGCCGTGCTGGACGGCGACCTGGACGGTTTCATTGACGCCTATCTTCGTGCTACCATGGGAAGAGAGGACTGACGTGGGCATAAAGAAGATAGGCACGTTCGTACTGCTCGGGTTCATGATCATTTCCATGCTCGTGGGCTTCGTCATGGTGTTCGCGGCGCACGGCGCGACGGCCGGCATCGATGTCACCGGTTCCAGCGCCAGCGTGAATTTCCCGTCCAGTATCACTTTCACCGTCAAGGCGTCGGACAACCAGAATATCACCGATATCCGCCTCCTCTACACCGTGGCGAAGCGGTCCCTGGTGACCGTCATCAACGAGGGCTTCGTGGTGTTCACACCGGCGACGTCCGTGAATGCCGACTGGGTGTGGGACATGCGCCAGACCGGCGGTCTACCGCCTGGCACGGACATCACCTACTGGTGGAAGATCACCGATGCCTCCGGCCGCGTGCTGGAGACGGACAAGGCCACTCTCACCTACCAGGACCAGCGCTACCAGTGGCAAACTTTGACCCAAGGCCTCGTCACGCTTTACTGGTATAAAGGGGACAGCAATTTCGCCTCGCAGCTCATGCAGGCTTCCCAGACCGCCGTGGCGAACCTCAACCAGCTTTCCGGCGCGGAGCTGACCGACCCGGTCAAGCTCTATATCTACAACAGCGCGCAGGACCTCCAGGGAGCGCTCATCTTCGCGCAGGAATGGACGGGAGGCGTGGCCTTCAGTGAGTACGATACCGTGGCCATCGGCATCGGGACGAGCGCCGCCGACCTGACCTGGGGCAAGACGACCATTGCCCACGAGCTGACCCACGTTATCATCGGGCAGGTGACCGAGAACCCCTACGGCGGACTGCCGACCTGGCTCAACGAGGGCCTGGCCATGGTAGCCGAGGGACCGCTCAACGTGTCCTTCACTTCCGTCCTCCAGCAGGCCGAAAGCCAGCACACGCTCATCTCAGTGCGGAGCCTGGCCAGCCCGTTCTCCGTCTACGGGGATATCGCCTACCTGGCCTACGCGGAGAGCGACGAGATAACGAACTACCTGCTCACCACCTACGGGCGGGACAAGATGCTCCAGCTGCTCCACGTCTTTGCGCAGGGCAGCACCTACGATAACGCCCTCAAGCAGGTCTACGGTTTCGATATGGACGGCCTCAACGCCCAGTGGCAGGCGTCCATCGGCTACACGACGGGCACGTGAGACCGGTCCGGTGACGCTCGACATCAACCTGACCCAGGGCGGTTCCCTCTTCCGCTACCGCCTGGCAGCGCTCTGCCTGGAACGGGGGAAAGTGCTGCTCCAGCAGACCGAGGGAACGGATTTCTGGTTCCTGCCGGGCGGACGGGGACGGCTCCTCGAAACGGCCGAGGAATCGTTGCGGCGGGAGCTGCGTGAGGAGCTCGAGGCGGACATCAGCGTGGGGCGGCTGCTGTGGGTGGCGGAGAACTTCTTCCGGCTGGACGGCACTGCGTTCCACGAGGTCGGACTGTACTTCCTGGTAAAACTAGCGCCGGGAACGGACATCCTGGAGCGGGACGAGATGACCGGCCTGGACAACGATACCCCGGTGCGGAACCGCTGGTACGGGCTCGGCGGACTGGACAGTATCAAGCTCGTGCCGGCATTCCTGATAGATCGGCTGCGGCACCTGCCGGAGCACACCGAGCACATCGTCCACCGGGATGCCGGTTTTCCGGCTTCTCCGGACGGAACCTAGCGGACCGGCGCACCGGCGGCCGCGCGGGCTTGCAGCGCGTTTTCCCGGTCCCGGGCGACCATCTCCCGGAGCTCTTTTTCCGTGTATTCGGCACCGCACTGGATGCACTGGACATAGACGCCGTAGACATCGCTCTCTACGGAGAGGTTGCCCCGGCAGCGCCGGCAGGCGTGTTGGCGGATGACCTTGAGCATGTTCCCGGCTCCCTCCTCGCTACCGCGCCAGCGGTGCTTCCACGATAATACGCCGGGCCCGGCGGGAAAAAATCCGGTGAATCCCTACTTGGATAGGCCTATTTCCATCAAAGCGGCATGGTGGTTCTTACTCATCGGAAAGCGGGCCAACCCGAAGCAGTTTCAGGGCTCTTGCAGTACGGAAATAGCCGTGCTATAGTGGGCCGGCATGAAAATGAAGCCGGAACCCCGCTACGATTCGATGACCATCCACGACCTGCCGGCCTCCGAGCGTCCCCGGGAACGGCTCCAGCAGCTCGGACCGGAGGCGCTCTCCGCCCAGGAAGTGCTGGCGGTGCTGCTGGGACGGGGGATAGCCGGGGAGTCCGTCATGGTGACGGCGCAGCGCTTGCTGAGCGAGTTCGGCGGGCTGAAGGGCGTGGCGGACGCCTCGCTGGAGGAACTGGCCAAAGTGCGCGGCATCGGGCTGGCGAAGGCCGCCCAGATAAAAGCGGCGGTGGAGCTTGGAGCAAGGACGGACGGCCGCACCGGCGGCGATGAAAAAATACCTCTCACCACACCGGAAGCGGTGATGGCCCTCGTGGGGCCGAAGCTGCGGGACAAGAAGAAGGAGTATTTCATGGCGCTCTTCCTGGATACCCGCAACCGGCTCATCCGGACGGCGGAGATATCCATCGGGAGCCTGGACAGCAGCATCGTCCACCCGCGTGAGGTCTTCAAGGAAGCGGTGGCGGCCAGCGCCGCGAGCGTTGTCTTCGTCCACAATCACCCGAGCGGGGACACCGAGCCCTCTCCGGACGACCTCACTTTAACGAAGCGCCTGGTGGAGGCGGGGGAGATCATGGGCATCGACGTGCTGGACCACGTCATTATCGGCGGGCGGGAGTTTTTGAGTTTGAAGAGGGAAGGGCTGTTTTAAGCGGAGGTACCCCCCTCACCTTAATCCTCTCCCACGAGGGGAGAATAGACAGGAAAGGGGTGTGTTTGGCAACGGCCGGATTCTTCGGTCGCTCCGGTTCGTCAGATTGACATTCGACGCAAGGTTCAGTGACAAAAAGAGGGAGGCATTTCGCCTCCCTCTCGTTGTTTGACCAAGGGTGCGTGGTCAGTGCTCGACGCTCTCGCGGGTGACGGGCTTGTCCGGGTCCTCCGGCTTGCGGACGTACTCCTGTACGAGGGCGATGTCCATGAAGACGATGGGCTTGTTGATGGTGTGGAACTCGAGCGGCGTGTGCACCATGCCCTTCGGCACGTGGACGAAGCAGGTCTCCGTGATGACGAGCTTTTCCTGCTCGCCCTCCGGACCGAGGTAGAGCCACACTTCGGCGTCGAAATCATTGACGTGGGTGGCATCCGCGTTCTGGAACCCGAGGAACTGGTCGAAATCATGGGTGTGCGGCTCGTTGATCATGAGGAACGGCTCGGTCACGCAGAACCAGTCCATGCGGTAGGGGGAGTTCCACTCGCGTCCCCAGATGTGGAAGGACTTGGCGGTCAGCTCCGGGTAGAGCTTGGTGAAGTCCCGCACCGGCTGGCCCCGGTAGTAGTTGGCGTACTTTTCTGGAATCATATCATTCTCCCTCCGCGTAGTAGTGCTCCCTGATTATACGGGCAACCGGGAACTTAATTCAAATAGGGAGGACTAGGCGGCGGCGGAGCCGGCGTCCCGGGGCCGCGGCACGCTGGCGCGCTTGGCCTTGCGGCGGTAGGCGCTGATGAGCTCGTGGCGGCCGATGACGCCGAGGAGTTGCTGGCCGTCCTCCCGGCTGATGACGGGCAGGCGGGCCTCGGACTCCTCGATGGTCTCGATGAGGCGGTCGAGCGTCTGGTCCGGGTAGGCGACGTTCGGGTTGACGGTGGCGATGTCGCCGGCGGTCTTCTTCTGCTCACCGGCGGCGGCATTGATCTGCCGGGTGAGATCGGACTCCGTGATGACGCCGACGAAGCAGCCCTCGTCGTCGAGGACGGGGAAGCCGTGGTGGGCGCTGCGCTCGAAGAGGCGGATGAGCTGGTTGATGGTGAGCGAGGCCGGCACGGTGGGGAAATTGCGGGTCATGGCATCCCGGACAGTGGTCATGCGCAGCACTTCGCCGAGGTCTTCCTGGTCCAGGTCCACCCCGCGGCGCAGCAGCTTAAGGGTGTAGATGCTCTCCCGGCTCATGGCGCGGCTGACGAGGACGGCGATAACGACGGCCGTCATGACGGGTAAAATGACCCCGTAGTTGCCGGTGAGCTCGAAGATGATGAGGATAGCGGCGAACGGCGCCCGGGCCGCGCCGGCGAACACCGCCGCCATGCCGACGATGCCGTAGGCGCCGGCCGGGGCGGTGATATCCGGGAAAAAGTGGCCGAACATGGTACCGACGGAGGTGCCGAGCATGGCGCCCATGAAGAGGCTCGGAGCGAAGATGCCGCCGCTGCCGCCGCTGCCGAGGGTGAAGGAAGTGGCGAGTATCTTCAGGGCCAGATAGACGAGCAGCACGCCGATGGCAAGCTCGCCGGAGAGGGCCTCGGTGATGCCGCCGTAGCCGACGCCGAGCAGGTTCAGGCTGTAGAGGCCGACGGCGCCGACGAGGAGACCGCCGAGGACCGGTTTCAGCTGCTCGGGGAGGCGGAGTGAATCGAAGCGGTCTTCGAACCAGTAGAGGGTCCGCTGGAACCCCTGGGCTACCAGCCCGGCCAGGATGCCGAGACTGACGTAAAACCCGAACTCCCAGCCGCTCTTGACGCCGAACTGCGGCAGGATGAAGGCGCGTGCGTTGCCGAGGAACGCCTGGGCGAGGAAGTCCGCCACCACGGCGCTGATGACGACGTAGCCGAAGCGCCGCGTCACGACGCGCCCGAGGATGATCTCCAAAGCGAAAAGGACGCCGGCAATAGGCGCGTTGAAGGTGGCGGCAATGCCGCCGGCGGCCCCGCAGGCGACCATGACCCGCATCGTTTCCTCCGGCAGGTGGAGCCACTGGCCGATGGTCGATCCGAACGTCGAGCCGATCTGGACGATGGGGCCTTCCCGGCCGACCGACCCGCCGCTGCCGATACAGATCGAAGAAGCAAGTACCTTGACGATGGCGACCCGGGGACGGATACGGCCGCCCCGCAGGGCGACGGCCTCCATGACCTCCGGTACGCCGTGGCCCTTGGCTTCCCGGGCGAAGTAGTAGATGAGAGGGCCGACGAGCAGTCCGCCGGCTGCCGGGATGAGAATGATGTAGTAGTGCCCCATGAACCCGAGGACATCGGCGCCACCCTCGATGAAGAACGACTGAAAAGCGCTGATGAGCCAGCGGAAGGCGACCGCCCCCAGGCCGGCGACGAGACCGATGGCGACCGACAGGACAAGCCCGGCCAGCATCTCGGAAGAGCGGAACCAGGCGCTGATCGGGGCGAAGCGGTCTCGAGCGGTCTTCTTGGGCACCGTTACACTTTTTCCGGTCCAGAATAGGTGAGAATATACGCTCCATGTTAACATTTGTGCAACAACACGTTCAAGGGGGGCTCCATGCAATCGTGACAGGCCCGGCTGTATGGAGGGCGGCCGTTGTGCTATAGTGGAAAAGAGGAGAACCCCCGTGAACGTCAAACGCGGCCTGTGGCCGCTCGCTTTATTCCTGGCTGCCTTGCTGGTGGTGACCGGTTGTACCGGTACCGGCGCTACGACAACCGGCAATGGCACGACGACCACTACCACGACGTCCATACCGGGCCGGACTGTGCCGGCAGGTCACGGCACGCTGACCCTGGCCGGCATCGAGCCGTATACCCTTGATCCCGCGCTGGCGGCGGAGACCAACTCCTCCCAGTTCATCATGCAGATATTCGACGGGCTGGTCCGCTTCGACGCGAATCTCAACGTCGTCCCGGACATCGCCGCGAACTGGGACATCAGCCCGGACGGCCTTACCTACACCTTCCACCTGCGGCACGACGTTGTCTTCCAGGACGGCACACCGGTGACCTCGGCGGACGTGGTCTACTCATGGGAACGCGCCTGTGACCCGGCCACCGGCTCGACCGTGGCGGCGACCTACCTGGGCGATATCGCGGGCGCCCTCGACAAGCTGGCCGGGAAAGCTACCTCCATCAGCGGCCTGAGCGCGCCGGACACCTATACCGTGAAGGTGACCATTACCAAGCCCATTACTTATTTCCTTCCCAAGCTGACCTACCCGACGACCTTCATCGTCGAGAAAAAGAACGTCCAGCAGGGCGCCGACTGGTTCCAGCACCCCGTCGGCACCGGCCCCTTCAAGATGACCGACTGGACCAAGGGCCAGTCCCTTACGCTCGACCGGAACACGTACTACCACGGACAGGTCGCCACGCTGAACGAGGTGAAGTACCTGTTCCTGAGCGGCATCCCCATGAACCAGTACGAGGCCGGGGACATCGATGTAACGAGCGTGTCGTCCGTCTACATCGACCGGGTGGAGGACCCCGCCGGGCCGTTCTACGGACAGCTCCAGGTGACATCGGACCTGAGCTTCGATTTCATCGGCTTCAACGCGAACAAGGCGCCTTTCGACGACGTTCACGTCCGGCGGGCCTTTACCTACGCCCTCGATAAGGACAAGATAATCTCCGTCATGTTCCGCGACCTGGTGAAGAAGGCGGATGGGATACTGCCGCCGGGAATGCCCGGCTACAACCCCGACCTGAAGGGGCTCGACTTCGACGTGGCCAAGGCCAAGCAGGAACTGGCGCTCTCGAGCTACGGGAGCGCAGCCAACCTGCCGCCCATCACCATTACTACGGGCGGCTACGGCGGCGCCGTCAGCCCCCTGATAGAGGCGGCCGTCGTCCAGTGGCGGGACAACCTCGGCGTGAACGTGACCATCCGCCAGATGGAGCCGGACCGCTACTACTACAACCTGACGCTGGAAAAGAACGAGATGTTCGACATGGGCTGGATCGCGGACTACCCGAACCCGCAGGACTTTCTCGACCTGCTCTTCCACACCGGCGAACAGAACAACTTCGGGCAGTACTCCAATCCGGCCGTCGATACGTTGCTCGACAAGGCCGCCGTCGAGGACAGCAGCGCGGCCCTCGCCACCTACCAGCAGGTCGAGCAGATGCTCGTCGATGATGCCGCCTGCCTGCCGATCTACTTCGGGGAGGAGTACAACCTTGTCAAGCCGTACGTCCACGGCTATACGGTCAACCCGCTCGGTTTCGTGGCGCTCAACCAGGTGACGACCGACAAGTAGCGGGGACTACCGTTCGTCCTCCCCGGGCAGTCTTCCGTACGGATAGAGCGCGACGCCGCGCTCCTCGAACAGACGCTCGAACCCCTCGAACATCCCCACGACGATCTCACGCAGTTCCTTCAGGTCGGTGTAACTGCCGTCTACCATGATATCCAGGAATTCGTCGAAACGGTCCGGCTTGACCGGGAATTGGCGCGCCTGCGGGATGTACCTCCCCAGCGTGGTGTAGGGTTTCCCGTTGAGGAACGCGAGCATCGCCAGCGCGTCTTTCATCAGGTAGAAAAGGACCATGGGCAGGCCGTCCCGGTTGCCGGCGTCGACGGCGTTGAGGGTCTTGGTGACGTCCTCCTGGAGACCAGACCAGAGGCGGACGGCCCGTCGTACGATGCGTTCCCTGAGGTCCGGTAAGGCGAGGGCGGCCAACTCGTCGAGGAACGGCTTGTTGACGACCGGCAGAATGACGTCCGAACCGGCGATGTACCACTCGTCGGTGACATCCTTGATATGGGCGATGTAGTCATCGCGGGTGGTGAACCAGATCTCGATGAGCAGGCCGTCGCGGATGGCGGAGGTCCAGCCGGCGGGGAGCTCCTTCGGCATTTCGCGGAGGAACACCGCGATCTCCAGGTCCGAGTAAGCGGCGTCATCGCCGCGGGCGAAGGACGCCTGCGCGGCGACCGCGATAAGGTTATCCCCGAACTTCTGCCGGAGCGCCGGGACGAGCTTCCGGACGACGCGTTCGCGATCGGCGTGGCTGTGGGGCCTGATGCCTTTCATATTCCGTCACGTTGGCTGTGCCGGGGACGGGAAAAAGACGGCGGAGGGGGCGGGATTCGAACCCGCGGTTGACTGACGCCAACAACGGTTTTCAAGACCGTCACCATAAGCCGCTCGGACACCCCTCCGTACACCGGTAGTATACCTGAAACGGGAAGGGGATTGCTATCGTACCAGACCCAGCGGGGCGACGGTCCGGCGGTACGTTTCGTTCAGCACCATGGCCAGGCCGGTATAGACGGCGGAGAGCCCGCAGACGAGACCTTCGTACCCGGCGATGTGCTTGATAAGGGTGCTGCCGGTGGCGTCGCCGGCGGCCAGCAGCGCGTAGAGGATGGTCAGCGTGGCGAAGATGACCTGGAGCGCCCGGTTGATCCTCAGCGAGGCGAAGAACATGACGGCAGTGAACAGCCCCCACATCGAGAGGTAGGCGACCATCGCCGATTCCTCCGGTGCCGTGCCGAGCCCCATGGCCGGCAGCACCAGCAGGGCGACGAGGGTCAGCCAGAACGAGCCGTAGGACACGAAGGCGGTGGCACCGAAGGTGTTGTTCTTTTTCCATTCCATGACCCCGGCGATGATCTGGGCGGCACCGCCGTAGAAAATGCCCATCGCCAATATCATGGTGTTGAGCGAAAAGAGACCGGCGTTATGCAGGTTCAGCAGCACGGTGGTCAGGCCGAAGGCCAGCAGGCCGATAGGTCCGGGATTGGCGGTGGCGTCCTTCATCTGCACGATGGATTCCGGGGCGTTCGATTGCATAGTCCAACTCCTCAAGATTATTGACAGCGGGGACTCAGGTATAGCGGGTGTTAAGAACAGGTAAGGCGTGACGCCCTGGCCGGGAACCTGTCGACTATCCTATTATGACACATTTATCGTGACTGGCGCAATGAAAACCCCTACAAAAGTTTCAGTAAAAGCCGGGTGTTTTCCAGAAATATGGAAGGAAACGGGAAACGATAGCAGCCGGGTGTCTGCTCCCCTTGACAACGGCAACCGCTCACGGTATAACGGGAATACCACGGCGGTCCGCTCGAAGCGGGCCGGGGAGGTCCTCATGAGCCATGCCTACGAGTACAAAGTCCTCGTCGAGTACCTCACGCCGGAGGAGCCGGGTCTCGACCCCCACTACTCCCACCTGGAAGACCAGGAAGGTCTCACCACGTCCTTGGAGGAGGTGGTGGGTCATCTGCCGGAGTCGGTGCCGGACGGCTGGGAGGTCGTCTCCCACGACCTGACCGCCGCGCGGAGCACCATCATCCTGACGGTGCTGCTGCGCCGGAAGCGGGGCCTGGCCACGGCGCCGGAGACGGACTAGTCGGCCTTCCTGATCGTCGAGGCGCCGGAGAGATCGATATTACCCAGCTTGGGGTCGCCGAGGAAGGTGACCACCGAGCCGCCTTTCAGGGTGGCGTCGATACGGTCCGCGACATCGATGAAAGCGGTACTCGCCCCGCTCA
>CAZOMF010000069.1:0-10653 GCA_964580635.1 uncultured Dehalococcoidaceae bacterium | reverse complement strand
TGAGCGAGCAGCCGATGGATCTGCCGGGCGCGAAGGTGGCTTTCGTGCATCCCTCGGCGGCGGAGAACATGCTCATCGAGCTGGTGGAGCGGGAATAGTCCGTGCCCGCCGAAGAAATGGGCGCCTTCTTCGACGCCCGCGCCGATGGCTATGAAGACCACATGAAGGGGCTTGTCTACGCCTCGTTCTATCTGGAGCTTGCCCGGCTCATCCCGGTCGGTGGAGCATTACGCCTGCTCGACCTCGGCTGCGGGACCGGGCTCGAGCTCGACGAAATTTTTCTCCGGAACCCGGACGTGCAGGTAACGGGCATCGATCTATCGGAGAAGATGCTGGCATGGCTACGGGAAAAACACGCTGCTCGGGTCGGGCAACTCGACCTAATCCGGGGCGACTATTTCAGTTACGGCTATCCGCCAGACACCTATGACTTCGTCGTGTCCGCGGAATCACTGCACCACTTCACCCACGAAGAAAAGCTCGGGCTATACCGGAAGCTCCGGGCGACCTTGAAGCCGGGCGGACGTTTCATCGATCTCGATTACGTAGCCGCGGACCAGGCCGCCGAGGATGAAGGCTTCGCTGAGAAAGAGCGGTTACTTGCCGAGGCGGGCATCGCAGCGGGGATGTACCACATCGACACGCCGTTAACGGTGGAAAACGAGGTGCGGCTGCTGCGCGAGGCCGGTTTCAATCGTGTGGACGTCGTGCGCCATGAAGGCAGCACCGTGCTGCTGGACGCGGTGAAGTAGCGGGCGAAACAAGACGGATTGCTTCGGGCTTCGCCTCGTAATGACCGGTCAGGCAACCAGGAACGGCATAAGCTTGCGTACGTCGTCGAGCTTATCCAGCTTCTCCAGCAGAGACAGCAGCTTGGTCGCCTTGTCACGTCCCAGCTTGCCGTTGTAGTCCACGTTGTTCCAGAACTTGGCGAGCACCACGTCCATGCCGACGGGGTTTTCCAGCGGGTTGCCGCTGGCGACGTTCACCTGTTCCGTGTACTGCTTGCCATCATTGGTGGTGACGGTGACGCGGGCCCCCTCGAAGGGCACGTCGCCGACGGAAGTGAGCGTTATCTTCCTGAAGAAGTCCTGCACCTTCGGGTCGGCCAGGGCGGACGGGGAGAACTGCTGCGGTGTGACCTTGCCGTGGAGGAAGGCAGAGGCGACGGTGTACTGGAAGCTGAAAGCGGCGTTGCCGTGGGGATTATCGCCGGCGACGAAGGGATGGCCGCACTTGTGGTCGATGCCCGCCTGGGCGAGGTCCAGGTTGACGTTCCTGACGTCGTCCGCCGTGAGATGGTGTTTGCGGATGATGGCGAGCGAGGCATCGATGGGAGCGTGGGTGATGCGGCAGGCGGGGTAGGGCTTGGTGATGCCGTCGTAGTAGTAGACCTCGCCGAGTTTATTAGTCAGGTACTCCGGTTTCTGGCAGCCCTCGGTGAACATGTTGTAGTAGCCGAACTGGCTGAAGAGGGCGTCGGTGGGGCCGGTCCAGCCGGCTTTGGCAAGCTGCGCGGAGAGGATGCCCTGCTGTCCGGCGAGTCCCTGGGGCAGCTTGAAGGCCGTGGTGCCGTCCCAGATGGTCTGGAAGGTGGTTCCGAGCATCTGGAGGCAGAGCCCGAAGGCATGGCGCATCTGGAGCTTCGTCAGGCCGAGCAGCCGCCCGGCGATAGCGGTGGCGCCGAAGACATTGACGGTGCCGACGCCGTCCCACCCGAGCGTGAAGCCGAAGCCGGAGGCGGCCAGGATGCGGGCGGCGATGTCGTCACCCACGAGGAGGGCGGTCATCATCTCCTTGCCGGAAGCGCCGACTGCCTCGGCCACGGCGAGAGCGGTGGGGACGGTAGTGCCGCTGATGTGGCCGGGCGTGTTGACGCCGTCCACGAGCGGGCTGACCGGCTCGAAATCGAACGAGCGCGTCATGATGCAATTGACGAAGGCGGCGCTGCCGGCCGGGACCTTCGTGCCGTCGATGACGATGGTCGATTCCAGCTTGCCGCCCTGGTCTTTCATGAGGGCGACGATCTCCGGGTTGCCGGTATCACTGGAGCCGCCGATGGTGCAGCCGAGGGTATCGATGATGCGGCGAATAGTCACCTCGACGGTGGCGGCGTCGAAGCGGTCGAAGGTGGTCTCGACGGCGTTGGCGGCGAGGCGTTCGATGGCGGTGGGCGCGGGATTCATACGGATATCTCCTGTTTACTCAGGCATTGATGACGATCGGCTGTTTGCCGGGCGTGGCGAACTTCTTCACGGCATCCTCGTTCAGCTCGATGCCGAGGCCGGGGCCTTCCGGCGGGTAGAGGAAGCCGCCCTCATAGCGGGGCGGGGCCACGGCCAGGTCCAACGGGTAGGGCTGGCTGACGGTATCGATGAGGTCGTAGAGGTTGAGCGGGCCGATGGACTCCTGTTCGATGCGGCCCATCCACTCGGTGGCGGCCAGGAAGTGGGCCTCGACGGCGGCGCCGAGGCCGGAGTTTATCATGCAGCCGCACATCACGTTGAGTCCCATTCCCTGGGCGATGGCCACGTATTTCTGCGACTTGTGAATGCCGCCGGCCTTGGGCACTTTGAGGAAGAAGCCATCGATGGCATCCCGCTGGTAGAGTTTGAGCAGGTCGGCGAGCTCGGCGGCGGCCTCGTCGGCGAAGATGGGCACCTCCACCTTACGGCGGAGCCGGGCGAGGCCGTCCATGTCGTCCCGCGGGATGGGCTGCTCGGCCAGGAAGAGGTCGTACTGGGCGACCTGCCGCAGGAACCGGAGCGCCTGGAGGTAGCTCCAGCCGCCGTTGGTGTCCGTCATTATCTTGACGCCGGGGCCGACGGCCTTGCGGACCTCGGCCACCATGGCGACGTCATCCTCCGGGTTGTTGGCGCCCACTTTGAGCTTGAGACCGCCATAGCCGGCCGCGGCCAGCTTCCTGGCCTGGGCGGCCACCTGTGCCGGGGTGCCGGAGGACATCACATAGGCGAGGGCGATACGCTCGTTGGAGCGCCCGCCGAGCAGCTTGTAGAGCGGCACGCCGAGGGCCTTGCCCATGAGGTCGTGGAGGGCGTAATCCACCGTCGCCTTGGAGTGGTTGTTGCCGCGCACGGCCCTGTCCATCTTCATGACGATGGTCTCGATATTGAACGGGTCCTCGCCGAGGAGCACCTTCGAGTAGACGTTCACGATGTTGGAGAAAATGGAGTCCTGGCTTTCGCCCATGTACCAGAGGGAGGTATCGCCGCTCTCCGAGATGCCGGTGACGCCCTCGTCCGTGTGGAGCTTGAGGAGGACGCTGTGGGCCGCCAGCACGGCGCCCCCGGACATGACGATGGGTTTGGTGAAGGGCAGCGAGACGGGAATGCACTCCAGGCCGGTGATTTTCATGGCGTTCCTCCGTTCGTTCGGTCTCAGGGGGAGCATGGCACCTTTCCCTGTATACCACTCCCGGCGCGGCGGCGTCAAGGCGAAGCTATGCGACATTAGTCGTAGTCTCACGCGTCGCTTCCGGGGTACCATATTGTTGACTGAAAAGGTCAGTTAAGCGGGGAGATGAGACCCATGAACACTAAATGTCCCGGTCAGGATATGAGAAACCTGCGTTCCGCCATGTACCGGTGCCCGAACTGCGGCAACGAGGTCGAGATGTTTTCCGACGAGCTGCGCATCCGCTGCAGGAAGTGCAAGCAGTTCGTCTATAAAGAGAATACGCCGTCCTGCATCGACTGGTGCCCGTCCGCCAGGCAGTGCCTCGGCGAGGAACGCTGGAAGGCCCTGCGGGGCGCCCTCGACGCTACCACGGAGGAGAAATAGTCCATGACAACGACCACAGTACGCACAATGGTGACCATCGACGAGGAGAAATGCACCGGCTGCGGCAACTGCATCATCGCCTGCGCCGAAGGCGCCCTCGAGATCATCGACGGCAAGGCCCGGCTCATCAGCGATAAATACTGCGACGGCCTGGGGAACTGCCTCGACTGCCCGGAAGGGGCGATCACGCTGGAAGAGCGCGAGGCGGAAGCCTTCGACGAGGCCGCCGTCGAGGAACATTTGAATGAAAAAGAGCCGACAGCAGGTTTCACCTGCCCGTCCGAGCAGGTCGCCCGGTTCACCACCCAGTCCGAGCTGGCGGCCGCTCCTGTCCCGGCCCCGCCGCGGGCGACGCAATCACGGCTCGGCCACTGGCCGGTGCAGCTGACGCTCGTGCCGCCCACCGCGCCGTTCCTGAAGAACGCGGAGGTGGTCCTGGCGGCGGACTGCGTGCCCTTCGCCTACGCGGGGTTCCACGGTGACTTCCTCACCGAGGACAAGGCCCTGCTGGTCGCCTGCCCCAAGCTGGACGATTTCCCGGCCCACCAGGAGAAGCTGACGCAGATACTCAAGCAGTCCGGCCTGAAGAGCCTGACGGTGGTCCACATGGAGGTGCCGTGCTGCTCCGGGCTCGTCTACCTGGCCAAGCAGGCCATGCTGGCGAGCGGCAACGTGGTGCCGTTCTCGGAGGTGACCATCGGGGTGCAGGGAACGGTCAAGGGCTAGCCGGTCACGAGACCCTTGCCGAGCTCGTAGGCGTCCGCCAGGGCGGTGGGGTGGTCCTTGATATCGCCCTTCTTGTCGACGCCGCGCACCAGCAGGTCGGCGGTGTATTCGGCGTTAACGGCGTCGAAGAAGTACTTGGCTGTGAGTTTGGCGCCGTCGAACAGCTTGCTCCCCTTCGTCGCTCCCACGCCGATGAAGGCGCCCTTTTTCAGGGGAATGTCCAGGTTTTTCAGGCGGTAGCGCCGCGCCCAGAGCGCCTGGCAGCGGCTGATGAAGGTCAGTATCTGCGGGCTGAGGGTGTAGAAGAACATCGGCGAGGCGGCGATGATGACGTCCGCATCAAGGATGGTCTGATAGAGCGGCTGCATGTCGTCCTTGAGCGGACAGGTGCCGTCCTTCTCGCACTGGTAGTACTCCTTGCAGGGCATTATCTTGAGGCGGTCGGCGAGGACCTTCTGCACCTCGGCGCCCGCCTCCGCAGCGCCGCGCAGGGCGGCATCGAGCAGCAGGTCCGTGTTGCCCTTGATGCGGGGGCTCCCCATGATACCGAGTACTTTCAAGGTGTCTCCGGCAGGGTTAATGACCGTCGCAGAAGAGCTTTCCCGCCTGGGCGAGGTTCTCCGCTTCGACCTCGTTGAACTGGATCTGGACAGAGGCGTCCGGGCAGCCGACGTTCTTGACGATGGCCTCCGTAATATCTTTGGCCATCTGGCGTTTCTGCTCCAGGGTCCTTCCTTTGAGCATATCTATCGTAACGTGCGGCACGTGTAAACCTCCAATGGCGTTGATGTCGGAATTTTCAGGGATATGGCCGGGTCAGCTGTTCTTGTTAGCGATATCCCCGGCGATGGGAATACGGAACCGCTCTCCCTGGTAGGCCTTGACCATCAGGATTATCCAGAGTATGAAGCCCAAAGCGCCGAGGAACGCGGCGAACCCCCACACAAACAGCCCGAAAATCCAGGTCAGTACACTCAGCACGCCGAAGACGATGATGGACTGGATGGCGTGGAACCTGACGAATTTATTCTCCGGTTCCAGGACGAGGAAGATGATGCCCGTCACCCATCCAAGCAGATAGCATAGCAGTCCGGCGAGGTTTTGGCTCAAGCCCGTCTTGGTTTCCATGAAATACTCCTGAAAACGAAGTTGCTTCCAGAATATACCCCGGTCGCATAACGTGTCAAATAGGGTGGGACGTTTCAGCGCCGTCGGATCTTCAGCACCACGACGAACAACACCGCCAGCATGAGGACCACGGAGACGAGCACGCCCCCGATGGTGTAGACGAACCAGGGCGGTACGGCGCCCGGCTCATAGAGGACGGTGACCGGCGGTGGTGCTACGGTGATCGCTGGTGACAATGTGACCGCGGGCGTGGCGGGCGGTGAGGTGGTGGGAGAGAAGCCCTGGAGGCTCGGCGTTGGCTGAGGCGGCGCGGTACTCGATGGGGACGGTGTGGCCGCTGGTATGGTCTCTGCCGGTGCGACCGTGGTGAAAATGCCGGTCGCGCTCCAGGCGCTGGACGTGCCGGCGTTGAGGGCTCGCGCCTTCCAGTAGTAGGTCGTGCCGGGGGCGAGGCTGATATCCGCCGCCCAGGCATTGGTCGGCAGGGCGGCGGCGCCTGTCCTGGCGATAGCCGGCTCACTGAAGTCCATGTTGCCGGCGACCAGGAGCTCGTAGGCGTCCGCCCCGGCAACCGCCGTCCAGTGGAAGAGCGGCTGCAGCGGGACATCGGTGGCGCCGGGTACCGGGGTGTCCGGCTGGAGACTAACGGGCTGGACCGCGAAACGCGTCGTGAAGGTACGCGCCGCCGACCACGGGCCGGGCAGGGGCGAGGCGGCGCGAACGCGCCACCGGTACGTCGTCGCCGGTTTGACGGCGGGCAGATTGACGGCGCGGTCGGCGGAGGTGCCGCTGAGACCGGAGGCAAGGTCGTTGAAGGTGTCGCCATCGCTGCACTGCCACTCGTAGCCGGTGGCGCCGGGGAGCACTTCCCAGGTCAGCCGGATACCGGTCACCGTCTGTCCGCTGACCGTCCCACAATCGATTGCGGTATCTCCGGGCAGATCGAGCGTGACCGGTCGGGTCAGGGTATCGTCGAACCGCCACAACCGGCCGAGCATGGTATCGATCGACCAGATGCTATCGCCGGCCTGCCAGAGGCCCTCGAAAGCTGTCCCGGCGGACAGCCCCCGCGTCACCGTGGTGAAGGACGGGTTGGCCCGGGCGGGTTCCAGGCTCCGCTCCATTCCGCCTTCCTCGGTCCCGTCGATGCCGTAGAGAACACCGTCGGGACTGACGATCACCTGACGGACCGAGCCTCCGGCGGGCAGTGTGGTATCGATCGATTCCCATTCGAAGCCGGTGCGGGTACGGAACCGGTACACGCCGCTGTCGGCGGCGAAGGCTGCGGCGTAGATGACACCGTTGGCGGTGAAATTGCTATCGAAAGCGACGCTGACCGGGGCATTCGGCAGCCCCGATGGTGAGTCAGACGGCAATTGCTGGAAGGTGGTGGCGGCGTCGCGCGAGAGGTAGACCTGACCCGCCGTATTGCCGACCAGTATCGCGACGCCGTCCCCATTGTTAGCGATGGCCAGAGAGATCACCGGTGGTGTGCAGATGCGTGTGGCTACAGTGTAGCTAAGTCCGGCGTTATCGGTACGATAAAGATAGCTGCCGTTTCCATCATACGCGACGATGAAAAGGGTATTTTCGCCGGTGATGGTCCACGTGCTGATGATGAAAGGGAGGCTGGTCGAAGGGTCCAGCATGGGCCGCTGGTCGAAAGTGCGGCCGTCATCACGGGACAGCCAGAGCACCGGCGCCATGCCGTTGTCGCCGGCAACGTAGACCATATAATTGCTGGTGCCGTAATCGGGCGGCAGGCCGATACGTTCGAGCATGGCAATGCCGGCGTCGTTGCTCCAGAGAATGCGCTCCCAGACCGCGCCTTTGTTGCTTGTCCGCCAGAGGCTGTTGGTCCCGTCGCCGAAGGTCAGCAGGAAAAGGGTGCCGTCCGTCTCATAGCGAGGCGAAGGCGCCAGGTCGATGACAGCATCGATGGAGGTATCGATGAAGCAGATTTCGTCCCAACTGATCCCGGTGTTCCTGCTACGTGAAAGGCCGCTCCCGATGCCGGCGGTGGCCGCGAGGAGGGGTGGCACCTGGGTGTCGTCCGGCGCAATGAGGACGGACGTGACGGACATCCCCGCGGGGGATTTCAGGCTGACGCTCCAGGTAAGGCCAGCGTCTCGGCTCGTGTAGATGGTGGTCGTCGCCGCCGAGCCGACGGAGATGGTGAGTTGGGGATAGCTCCCCGCGACATCGAGCGCGGCAACGTCCAGGTTCGTCAGTCCCGAAGCGGACCCGATGTTTAGATCCTGCGCCGTGGCGATGCTCGGACCGGTCGTAACCTGGTAGACATCGCCATCGTCGTTGCCCGTAGTGAGTCCGGCATAGACCACCGGCGGGCCGGGGGTGACAAGCGGGAAGGCGAGCACGGCCCCGGTGGCGACTATCGAGGCGCTGCCGTTGTCCGGATGGAGCGTAACGGGGCCGGTGACGGTGTGCCAGGGCAGATTGCCGGACCGGAACATGACCGTCGTATCCGTTTCGTCTGTGGCGACAGCCGCAAGCTGGCGGTCGGAGGGGTACTGCGGTGAAAAGGCAACGGCCAGGACGTCACACAGGCCGGTGCCGGTATCGGTCCAGGTATAGGTGCCTGAGATTTCGTCCATCGTCCAGACACCGCCGTACTCGCCGGGGTCGTCATCCGCCACGCCCACCGCTATCATCCAGCCTTCCGCCCGGGTCACCGACAGCGAGGTGATGCGGCGGTTATCCCGCCCGCTTCCCCCGGGAGACGGCTCGAACATGGTGAACGAGGTGCCGCCGTCCGAGGAACGGAAGACCGTATCCACGGTGGCGTACCAGAGAACCGCCGGATCGGCGGGAGAGGTCGCCATAGCCACCACGGCGGGTTCCAGCATTTTCAGGATAGTCCAGCTTGAACCCTCATCGGTGGAACGGAAGATCGCCCGGACCGGCCCGTCCCCGTAGGCGTAGAGGGTGCCGTCGACGGCCCGCGTGAGACAGCTCAGCGTGGTACCGGGTGCGAGCGCCCAGCGACCCGCCTGGCCTTCGGCAGGCAGGGGAACCGGCGCCCAGGTTGCGGGATTGGATGAATCTGCGGTCACGGTAGGGGGAATGGCGAAGAGCGCGGCCAGGACCAGCAGTACCAGGATGGATCTCGCGATCCTCAGTACGAACGAATCTCCGTGCTGAATTCTCACGGACATACCTCCAGCAGCCAAAATTGGAACAGTGGTGGCAGGACCGGGCGAGAAAAGCGAACGCAGCTATCATACCACATGCCGGCGGTAATGCAAAGCCGGTCCCGGCGGACGGTTGAACGAGCCAACGAACAGGCTATATACTGAGACGGATTATCAGGAAGTCGCCAGATGAAAAAAGACCGCAACGAGATCGATGAAGGGACCGGTTACCTGGGCTATACGGACGCATTCGCCAGGATCGCCGATACCGTGCCGCAGCTGGGAGCGGAAGAGCTGCCGCTCGACCTCGGGGTGGGGCGCATCGCGGCGGAGGACGTCGTCGCCCGCATCAGCTACCCGTCTCAGGACGTGTCCCTGAAGGACGGCTACGCCGTTATTTCCGGCGATATCGCGGCGGCGTCCACGGAGCACCGGGTCACCCTGGAGATTATCGGCGAGGCATTCGCCGGGGCGGCTTTCGACGGCCGGCTCCTGCGGGGCAAGGCGGTAAAGATCACGTCCGGGGCGCCGATACCGCCGGGGGCGGAGGCCGTCGTCTCCGAGGAATTCTGCGAAGCATCTTCTCCCGACCGCATCATGGTGACCGCCGATGCCGGGCCTGGCCGGAACATCCTGCGGGCGGGGGCCGAGGTCCGGGGCGGCGCCACCATCGTCGAGCGGGGCGGCCGCCTGCTGCCCGGCTACCTGGGACTGGCCGCGGCGGCGGGCATCCATGCCGTGAAGGTCTACCGGCGGCCCCGGGTGGCCGTCGTCGGGGTGGGGGACGAGGTCGTGGCGCCGGGCGGGAACCTGAGCCCGGGCCAGCTTTACGCGAGCAACCTGGTGACCATGGAGGCCTGGCTGGCCTCGTTCGCTCTGGCCTGCACCTCCTCCGTCGTCCCGGATGACAAAGCGGCCATCCAGCGGGAGCTGGCGCAGCGTATCGAGGAAGCGGACGTCGTGCTCACCAGCGGCGGCGCCTGGGGCTCGGAGCGGGACCTGGTGGTGGCGGCGCTCGGCGAGCTGGGCTGGGAGCCGGTATTTCACCACGTGCGCATGGGGCCGGGGAAGGGCATTGCCTTCGGGCGCTGGCGGGGCAAGCCGGTGTTCTGCCTGCCGGGCGGCCCGGCCAGCAACGAGATGGCCTTCCTCCAGCTGGCGCTGCCCGGCATCCTGCGGATGAGCGGGGACACCCGCCATCCGCTGCAGACCGTCCCGGCGCGCCTGACGGAAGACGTCCCCGCCCGTCACCGGGCCTGGACGGAGTTCAAGGACGCCACGCTCGCCCGGGATGACAGCGGGGACTACACGGTCTCGCTCTACCGGCACCGGAGCCGCCTCCAGGCGATCGCCAGCGCGCACGGGCTGGTGTGCGTCCCGGAGGGGACGGACGGGCTGCGGGCGGGCCGGGTGGTGCCGGTGCAGGTGCTTTCGCCGCGGCTGGACGACCTGTAGACCGGCGAACCCTGCCATTAAGAGACAAACGAAGAGGGCCCCCCGGATTCCGGGGGGCCCTCGAAGTTTTAGAGGTCGTGTCCTTTATTCAGACTAGACGGAGCGTCGCGTCCGAACGATGAGGACGATCACCGCGATCACCAGGATGGCGCCGATGATGATGATAACCCAGATGTAGGCCGGGCTAACTTCGTTGGTGGTGGCTGCCGGAACCGTGAAGGTGGTCGTGGTGGCCTGCGGCTGCGTGAAGGTGATGGTGGTGGGCGCAGGCTGCGTCACGGTGATGGTGGTCGGGGTGACCGCCGGGCCGGTGGCGGTGGTGGTAGTGACCGGCTGATCCATCACGCGGAACGCCTGGGTGTTCGACCAGGAGGTCTCGGAGGTGGCGCTG
>CAZOMF010000068.1:0-10933 GCA_964580635.1 uncultured Dehalococcoidaceae bacterium | reverse complement strand
CCGGCGTGGAGAACTACTCCCGCCACCTGGCCGGCCGCGCCGCCGGCTCCGCGCCATGGACATTGCTCGATTACTTCCCCAAGGACTGGCTGCTTTTCGTGGACGAGTCCCACATGACCCTGCCCCAGATACGGGGCATGTACCGCGGCGACCGCGCCCGCAAGGAAACCCTCGTGGACTACGGCTTCCGCCTGCCCTCCGCGCTCGATAACCGCCCGCTCGATTTCAACGAGTTCCAGCAGCACGTCAACCAGGTCGTCTATACCTCGGCCACCCCCGGCGAGTACGAGCTCAAGAACTCCGTCCAGGTCGTTGAGCAGCTCGTCCGGCCCACCGGCCTGCTGGAGCCGACCATCGAGATCAAGCCCACCAGGGGCCAGGTGGACGACCTGCTCGACCAGATCAAGCAGCGCGTCGCCAAGGGCACCCGCTGCCTGGTGACCACCCTCACCAAGCGCATGGCCGAGGAGCTGGCGGACTACCTGGCGGAGATGGGCGTCAAGACCCACTACCTGCACTCGGAGGTGGACACGCTGGAGCGCGTCGAGATCCTCCGCGACCTCCGTCTCGGCGTCTATGACGTCATCGTCGGTATCAACCTCCTCCGCGAGGGGCTCGACCTGCCGGAGGTGGCCCTCGTCGCTATCCTCGACGCCGACAAGGAAGGCTACCTGCGCTCCCGCGGCTCGCTCATCCAGACCATGGGCCGTGCCGCCCGCCACGTGGACGGGCACGTCATCATGTACGCGGACACCATCACCAAGTCCATGCATGAGGCCATCGACGAGACGAACCGCCGCCGCGTCATCCAGGAGGCCTACAACGCCGCCCACGGCATCACCCCGCAGGGCATCCGCAAGGCCGTCCGCGATATCACCGAGCGCATGAGGTCCGCCGCCGTCGCCGAGAAGAAGGCGACCTACACCACCGGCCCGTCCTCCAAGGAAGATATGACCCGGCTCGTCAAGGAGCTTGAATTGCAGATGAAGGCCGCCGCGCGCCAGCTCGAGTTCGAGAAGGCCGCCCTCTTCCGCGACCGCATCGTCGAGCTTCGCAAGGAGCTCGTCATCGAGGAAGAGCGCCAGCGTGCCCTGAAAGAAGACAAGGAAGGAAGGAGACCCCCCACCCATGTCCGCAGAAAAAGATAACGCCGCCCGGCGCGCCCGGGAGCTCGCCCGGAAGTACATGAACGAGTACGGCTCCTGAGCCCAGAGCGCGGTGCTTGCGTTGCAAGACGTGCTCGGCCTGGAAGATGACGCCGTCCTCCGCGCCTCCACCGCCATGACCGGCGGCATCGGCGGCATGAGGGATGCCTGCGGGGGACTGCTCGGCGCGGGCCTGATCGTCGGCCAGGTCTACGGCCGCGACCGCGCCTCGATGGCGGAAAAGAGCAAGATGGGCGATGTCATGCCCCGCGTGGGGAAGCTCTACAAGTGGTACGAGCAGCAGTTCGGCTCCGCCACCTGCCTGGACATCAAGACCGGCTTCGGCGGCGGCGTGTACTATGATTCCAACGTCCCCTGGCAGCAGGAGCTGGCCAAGGAAGCCGGCGTGCCCGGCAAGTGCGTGGACCTCGTGGCGGAAACGGTCGCCTACCTGGTGGACCAGCTCTGGGACGAGGTCAAAAAGTAACGCACCCTGTCATTCGCGCCACTGTCATTCCGGCGCAGGCCGGAATCCAGGCGGGAAGGAGCCGCGAACGGTATACCTATGACCGAGGAAAACAGCCGGGAAACCCGCCAGGAACGCCGCGCCGACAGGCTCCGCCGTCGCAAGGCCCGCATGAAAAAGCACGGGAAGAGCCTCAGGAAAGTCTACCTGGATGCGGTGAAGAAGAAGGCAAAGAGGGATTGACAAATGGTACCATATGCGGTACCATTCATTATGTAAGTCGGGCCATGCCAAGCAAGAAACCCTCCGGCAAACCGCGTAGGAAGTACACGAATGTCTCCCTGCGGGATTTCGAGGCGTTAGCCAATAAGCACGGTCACATCGAAGAAGGCGGGAAACACCCCAAGGTCATCATCGGCCGGCATACCCTTCCCTACAAGCGGGAAAATCCGGTCAAGTCCTGCTATGTCAAAGAACTATATGACATCATCGACCAGCTGTAAAGCGGCATGACAACTGATAAGAACAAGAAAGACCTCGATTATTACTACTCCCTGCCCTACCGGGTCATTCTCGAAACGTGGGACGACGGCGACGGACCGTACTATGTCGCCCGCGTCGCCGAGCTCCCTCACTGCATGATCCACGGCGCTACCCCGGAAGAAGCCGTCCGGGAAATCGAGGAAGTAAAGAAAGACTGGATCAAGTCCAACTACGAACGCGGTCTGAAAATTCCCGAGCCGGAACTGCCCAGCTACAGTGGACAAATAAGGCTGAGAATTCCGCCGTTTCTCCATCGCGGACTGGCGGAACGCGCCGAGCTCGAAGGGACCAGCCTCAACCAGTTCATGACGGCGGCGTTGGCGAAAGCGGTGGGGTGGGAACAGCAAAAACCGAAGGCCGGCGTGCGGGAAACGAAAAAGAAATCAGACTATCGCTGAACAGCGCCGGACACAGCCTTACTACCTTCACTCAGCCTCGCTCATTGCTACTTCCCGCACCAACTGTTACGTCTGCCGCACGAACTTCACCAGGTACGAAACATTGATGTTGCCGAATACCTGCCCGATGCTGTGGCTCACGATCTCGAAGCCCTGCGGGATGTCCCGCTTCAGTTCTGTCAGCAGCGAGCTGGTCGCGTCGTTGATCATCTCCTCGATCTTCTCCGGTGTTGCCTTCCGGGGGTCCGGTACCCTGACGATCGTTGACCTCACGTGATAGCCGACGTCCATGAGCAAACGTTTCCTTTCAAGCGGTGACCCGCCGCTACCGGGACCCTTCCCCTACCACTTCTCCCCCCGCTTCCGCAGCTTTTCCTTGAGCTGCGCCTCTTTCTCCAGCCGCTTGCGCTCCTTCTCTTCACGCTTGCGGGCCACTTCCTCCAGCTTCTGCCGCAACGCCGAGTCGGTCCTGGCCTGCTCCCACTGCTCCTGCTCCTTCGCTTCACGCTTGCGCGCTACCTCCTCCAGCTCGTCCCGCAGCTTGTCGGTGTTCGGGCGCCAGTGGAGCCGCTTGGCCGCCCAGCCGCCTATCCAGAAGCTGGTACGGACGTCCTTCAGGTCCTCCCACGGGTCGTAGTTTTTCGCGTCGAAATCCCGGACCGCCCTCCGCTTCTTGTCCGGCTCGCCGGGCTGCGCCACTTTCTCTTCTTCTTCGTCGACTTTAATCCCGAGGCGCTCCCGCGCCGCTTTTATCTCGTCGCTGACGGGCTTTTTATTCTTCCCGAACATCGTGTTCCAGAATCCCATGTTTCCCCAGCACCTTTCGCAGTTTTGCACGGCCTGGCCGTTACCTTTACTATACAACCGCACGCGTGAAACGCCAAGCCGGTCCGCGGAAACCGGCACAAATCCGGCCGAAACCGGGGACTATCGTGTTTGACATTTACGGGGTGCCTTTATACCATGAGAACAAAGCGACGTTGCCCCGCGCACCGTCAATGAATAGCACGCCGGAAACGTTCTGCATCTCTCTAGAACCGTAGAACTCCACCACCGGCCCGAAAGGAGCCCCCTTTGGATAAAATACGTCTCGGCAAGACCGGCCTCGAGGTCACCCGTGTCGGCTTCGGCGGCATCCCCATCCAGCGCCTCACCGAGGCCGAGGCCATCAAGGTCGTCCACCGCGTCATCGACCTCGGCCTCACCTATATCGATACCGCCAACGGCTATACCGTCAGTGAGGAGCGCATCGGCAAGGCGGTGAAAGGCCGCCGCCGGGAGGACGTCGTCATCGCCACCAAGACCGGTTCCCGCGACCCGAAGGAGATGGAGCAGCACCTCGATCTCAGCCTCAAGCGCCTCCAGACGGACTACATCGATATCTACCAGTTCCACCAGGTCGGCAACGAGGACAACTACAACAAGGTCATGGACCCGGAGACCGGCGTCTACGAGGTCTTCGAGAAGGCCAGGAAGGCCGGCAAGATACGGCACATCGGCGTCACCAGCCACCAGATAGACGTCGCCAAGAAGCTCGTCGCCTCGGACAAGTTCGAGACGATGATGTTCCCCTTCAACTTCGTCACCGCCGAGCCCGCCACCGAGCTCCTCCCCCTCTGCCGGCAGCACGACGTCGGCTTCATTGATATGAAACCCCTCGCCGGCGGCATGCTCTACGATGCCCCCGTCGCCTTCAAGTGGCTCTTCCAGTACCCGGACATGGTGCTCATCCCCGGCATTCAGGACGTCAAGGAGATTGATGAAATCGTCGCCCTCTACGAAGGCGACCACGTCATGACCGACGACGAAAGGGCCCGGCTGGAGAAGCTCAAGGACGAGCTCGGCTCCCGCTTCTGCCGCCGCTGCGATTACTGCGCCCCCACCTGCCCGCAGCAGATTCCCATCTCCATGGTGATGACCTTCCCCGCCTTCACCAGGCGGATGCCCGCTGCCAACCTGAAGGGCGGTTTCTTCGGGCCCGCCATGGAGAAGGCCACCACCTGCATCGAGTGCGGCGAGTGCGAAAGCCACTGCCCCTACGGCCTGCCCATCCGCGACATGCTCAAGGAGCACTACGACCTCTACGAGAAGTTCATGGCTACGGCCTGATTTTCTTCGGGGAAACAGTAGACAAACACCTCCCTGCCGCGCTACAATCACCACGATACCGCGCGGCAGGGAGGTGTTCTATGTCACGAGCAACCCTTCCTCTTCCACGACCTCTTCTTCTCGCCGGAGTACAAGCGGAAGTAGCCGCCCCGCGGTGATCACCGCCAACAAAATAGTTCAGGAGGTACCTATGGATCTGGGATTCAAGGGAAAAGTGGCGCTCGTTACCGGCGCCGGCAGCCAGGTCGGCTTCGGCAGGGCCACGGCGCTCCTCTTCGCCAAAGAGGGCATCGACGCCGTCGCCGTCTCGGACGTCAACCTGGAGGACACCGAAAAGACCGCCGCCGCCGTCCGTGAGCTCGGTGCGAAGAGCATCGCGGTGAAGGCGGACATCACGGACAACGCCGCCGTCAAAGCCATGGTCAAGAAGGTCATCGACGAGTACGGCCGCATCGATATCCTGTGCAACGTGGCCGGCGGCATCATCCACAAAGACGGCATTCCCATCGATGAGCAGGACCCGGCTATCTGGGAGAAGCAGCTCAAACTCAACCTCATCGGCAGCATGAACGTCACCCAGGCCGTCGTGCCCCAGATGCGGCAGCAGCACTCCGGCGCCATCGTCACCATCGGCTCCGGCAGCACCCACCAGTACGCCATGGGCGTGGGGACGTACGCCATTTCCAAGTACGGTATCGACCTCTTCACCAAGCAGCTCGCCTTCGTGGAAGGCCCCAACGGCATCCGCGTCAACTGCATCGCGCCCGGGCCGGCGCCCACCAACTTCGGGGCTATCCTCCGGGAAGGCGCGCCCAAGCTCTCGCCGGAGGAGGCGGAGAAACGCCGCGCCGCCATGATGGGCTCCTTCCCGCTGGGACGCATGGGTACCGCCGATGACATCGCCAACGCCACCGTGCTCTTCGCCTCGGACGTGACGGGCTACGTCACCGGCCAGGTCATCCACGTCTCCGGCGGCTCGGTCCTCTAGCAAGGAAAGGAAGGTGTGATATGAGTGAGAAATACGATCAATATATCTTCACCCCGCCCCACATCAAGATGACGATGAAGTCCGACCACTCCACCGTCTTCGACGGCCTCTTCATGCGGAGTGCGCAACTGGGCTACAACTTCAACATGGGCCACCAGTTCGTCCGCAAGCCGTTCAAGGGCGATAACCCCTGCCACACCCACAACTTCCAGGAGTTCCTCGCCTGGTACGGCGGCAACCCGGACGATCCGGACGACTTCGGCGCCGAGGTCCACTTCTTCTTCGGCGAGGAGCTGGAGGAATACGTCTTCACCAGACCCACCTTCATCTCCCTGCCGCCCGGGCTGCCCCACTGCCCGCTGGAGATCACCCGCGTCGACCGGCCCATCATCCAGCTCGAGGTCATGCTCTCCGGCGCGGACGGCACCCGGGAGCCCTACTTCGAGAAGGACAAGGGCTTCAACCCGGGTAACGTGATGGACTTCCAGACCTTCCCGCCCCAACCGTAACCGCGGGACAACCGGAACGCCACGGGCAGGCCCCTGACGGGACGCCACCGGGGACCTGCCTGTTTTTTCATTCCCGTTTTATCTGTCATTCCCGCGAAAGCGGGAATCCACTTTCGGGGCAGCCGATGAACAGCTGGTATGTCTATATCCTCGCCAGCTAACCCCGTGGTACCCTGTATATCGGCGTGACCAACGACCTCATCAGACGCATTTACGAGCACCGTCATGATCTCATACCAGGTTTTACCAAGAGGTATTGTGTTCATAAACTGGTATATTATGAAGAGTGTCCGGACATTACCACGGCCATTGCTCGCGAGAAGCAATTGAAAAAATGGAACAGAAAGTGGAAACTGGAGTTGGTGGAGTCCCGCAATCCCGACTGGATAGACCTGTATCTCGCTCTCGCGGAGCTGGATTCCCGATCAGGTCGGGAATGACACTACAATAGCTATGGAAGTGAACATCAGACAATACCGTCCCTCGGACCACGGGACCGTCCTGACCCTCCATTGGGCTGGCATCACCCAGGTCGACCCGGGAAAGTCCACCTTCCCGCAGCAGTTCGACGCAGACCTTGACGACATCCCCGGCGTGTACCTCGGCGGCCGGGGCGATTTCCTGGTGGCGGAAGTGGACGGCGATATCGTCGCCATCGGCGCCCTGCGGCCGAAGACGGATTCCTGCGGCGAGATAAAGAGGATGCGCACCCGCCGCGACCTCCAGGGCCGGGGCTGCGGCCGGGCGATACTGGAGCGGCTCGTCGCGCGCGCCCGCGAGCTCGGCTACACGGAGCTCTTCCTGGATACCCTCGCCAGCAACGACCAGGCGAGGCGCTTCTACGAGCAAGCCGGTTTCACCCGGTCCGGCGGCGGCACCATCGGCAAGTACGAACTATACTACTATACGAAAGCGCTATAAGCGGAGGTGTTTTATGGACATGCAACTCAAAAACCGGTTCCTTGCTCTCTGGCCCAAGTACTTTAACCACGCGGAGCTGCCCTTCGCGTACTGGTACGCGGATGACCCCGGCGATGCCGTCGCCGTGAAGGAGGGCGAAGGCCCGCGTTGCCTCATCGGCGGGCTGGTGAAGGTCCGCAGCGGCGTGTCCCTGGCCTACGACGCGGACGCCATCGGCTGCCCCGGCGGCCGGAAATACACCGGCTTCCGCCCCAACCTGATGCCCGACTTCGAATACTTCCTCTCCTGCGGCATCGAGGGCCGGCTGGAAGGCGAGCGCTACAAGAAGAGCCCGGAGCTGGTGAAGGAAGCCATGGAGCAGTGGCCGGAGTTCACCGCCCCGGCCAGGTACCTCGTCTTCAAGCGCTGGGACAACCTGACCGCGGCGGACGACCCGGACGTCGTCGTCTTCTTCGCCGAGCCGGACGCCCTCTCCGGCCTCTTCACCCTCGCCAGCTTCGACGAGGCCGCCGGCACCATGAACGCGACGCCCTTCGGCTCCGGTTGCTCCTCCATCATCCAGTATCCCTACCTGGAGAGCGGGAAGGAGCACCCCGGCACCGTCATCGGCATGTTCGACGTGTCCGCCCGCCCCTTCGTGCCGGACACGACCCTCAGCTTCGCCGCGCCGATGAGCAAGTTCGCCCGGATGGTAAACAACATGGAAGAGAGTTTTCTCACCACCGAGTCCTGGCGCAAGGTGCAGAAGCGCATCAGATGATCTACAATGAATGGTATTCCACGCAAGGAGAACTGAAACCGTGACCACGAAAATCAGCCTCGTCAACACGACCGACCGCGCCGCCGGCACCACGCAGGCCGTCGAGCTGCTCGGCATCAATCCCGTGCAGGGCAAATCGGTCGTCCTCAAGCCGAACTTCAACACCGCCGATCCGGCCCCCGGCTCGACCGACATCAACACCCTCCGCGCCCTCATCATGAAGCTCCAGGAAATGGGCGCCAGCAGGATAACCCTCGCCGAGCGGAGCGGCCCCGGCCCCACCACGCACGACAATATGGAGAAGAAGGGCGTCTTCAAGCTCCAGCAGGAGCTCGGCTTCGAGGTGCTCGACCTCCAGGCCATGGACCGGGAGGGCTGGACGCTCGTGACGCCGCCGGACAGCCACTGGAAGGAAGGCTTCCTCTTCCCGAAGATCTACCGCGAGGCGGAAGCCATCGTCTCCACCTGCTGCGTCAAGACCCACCAGTTCGGCGGGCACTTCACCATGTCGCTGAAACTCGCGGTCGGCATGGTGCCGCCCGGCCTCGGGCCCAGCCAGCCGGGGGGCTACCCCTACATGAACGAGCTCCATTCATCGCCGCACCAGCGGGACATGATCGCGGAGATCAACACCGCCTATAGCCCGGACCTCATCGTGATGGACGGGGTCGAGGTCTTCGTGGACGGCGGGCCGCACGTGGGCACCCGCAAGCCGGCCAACGTGATGCTCGGCGGGACGGATCGCGTCGCCATGGATGCCGTCGGGGTGGCCGTGCTGCGGCTGCTCGGCACGACGCCGGAGGTCTCCAAGGGGAAGATATTCGAGCAGGACCAGCTCAAACGGGCGGTCGAGCTCGGCCTCGGGGTAAGCTCCGCCGACCAGATAGAGCTCGTCACCGGGGACGCGGACAGCGCCGCCTACGCGGAGCGGGTGAAAGAGGTCCTCTACGCCTAGCTGACCGGCCGGACCTTTCGAGAGAAGATGGATATCCCCTTCACGCGATGGTACAGCGCTATCGGCAGACGTCGCTCGCGCCGTCGGTTCCTGGCCGGCCGGACGATAGCTCCTGATACGCTGTCCTCCCTCGAGGCGGTCTGCCGCGAGTTTCGCCCGTTTCCCGGTGCCCGGGCTGTTGCGGTGGCGGAACCCGTGGACGACGTGTTCCGCGGCATTATCGGCAGCTACGGAAAAATAAAAGGAGCCCCCGCCTTCGTCGCCCTCATCGGCGATACGGAGCGCCCTTCCTTTCAGGAAGAAACGGGCTTCATGGGCGAGGGCATCGTCCTGGAAGCGGTCTCGCTCGGCTTGGCGACCTGCTGGGTCGCGGTGTTCCGGAAAGAACGGGTTGCTTCGCTGGTCGATCTCAAGCCCGGCGAGCGTATTCTGGCTATCATACCGGTCGGCTATGCGGCCGGCTCCGCCGGCCTGGAGGAAAGGCTCCTTACGGGCTTCGGACTCACCCATCGGCGCCTCCCTCCGGAGAAACTGGTGACCGGCGGGTATACCGCCACTGCGCCTGCCTGGATCGGGACCGCTGTCGAAGCCGCCCGGCTGGCACCCTCGGCCACCAACCGCCAGCCCTGGGGGTTCTGCGTGGCCAGGAACAGCCTCACCGTTTTTATCAGGACCGGCGGCCCGGACATGTCCATCTCCAAGCGACTCGATTGCGGCATTGCCATGCTCCACATCGAGGTCGCCGCCGGCCACCTGGGTCTTAACGGCGCCTGGAAGTTCCTCGCCTCCCCGGACGTCGCCCGGTTCACACCGTCCGTCTGACCGGCCCTCGCTTCAGGGTTATCAGACGCAAAGTCCGGGGGAAACCTGCTTGTCCTCCCGGGCCGCCGCAGGTATCATGGCCGCATGACACTCGTGGAGGAGCCATGATACGACTTTTAATCGCGGCGTGCATCGCCGCCGTTATACTTCTCACCGTCGCCGGCTGCGGGGGCGCGGTTGTCTCGTCGGCAACGGGTACGAATGTTCCGCCTGCTTCATCCAGCAGCCCGGCAACGTCTACCCTTGCTGCCACGACCGCATCGGCCCCGGTTACGGCTTCCTCCCTCACGCCGACCCCGACCGAACCGCCGATCCCTTCCGGCAGCATTGCGCTGTTCGCCACCAAGTCCGGCGGCAGCCAGAGCGACTTCCTGCGTCTCGACGGCGGCCGGGTCAACTGGGACACCACCCACTACGAGTTCCTGCGCTACCTGCCGGACCAGGCGCGGCTCGACGAGTTCGGCTGGACGTCCTCCAAGAGCTATTCAAAGACCTACATCTACGGCATCACCGCCGGCGATCGGGTCTATGAGGTCAAGTGCTTCACCGATTCCGGCAGGAAGGACGTCAGCCGGCTGGACCCGCTGACCGGCCGCACCGTGGCCGCCTACGCCCCGTTCACTACCGGCGATATGTACAAAGGCTTTACCGTCTGCGGCGACCGGATCATCTACCGGTCGGAAACGAGCCGAGACTTCCGGGGCAACTACTCCGGCGGCGGACATGTCTACACGCTGACGGCGGGTGGCGCCGCCCCGGTCAAGATGCTGGACCACGGCGACGCCGACAATACGGGCACCTACTACGGCATTGGCGACGACCTGGTAACGGTGGTGACCGAACCTGATAATGACGCCTGGCGGTATACCATCTACCGCGTCGACCCGGACACGCTGGCGCTCGGCGAGGCGCTGTACTCCTTCGGAACGGAGGACTACGTGGACTTTTTCGCCGGGGACTCGGCCCTCTACTGGTCGGAACAGGCCTCCGGGATGACCTATATCGTGCGGATGCCGCCCACGGGCGACCCTGTCTACTTCCTGGAGATAAGCGACAGCGTCCCGGAGGGTATCAGCGTCGACGACTCAGGGGGTAAGGTGCTGCTGACCTTCAAGGACGACACGCCGGAAAGCCCCTTCTTCTACCTCTCCGACATCGACTCCGGCGAGGTCACCGAGTTGGACGCGGACCCGGCCTTCTACTCCGGCAGCAGTGTGGCGGGAGGGCAGTTCATCGTGCTGCCGTAGTTTTCCTTTGCCATCCGTCCCGGTTTGCCGTACAATAGCGCCGTATGCTCGCCAAGGTGAAAACGGGCGC
>CAZOMF010000067.1:0-10978 GCA_964580635.1 uncultured Dehalococcoidaceae bacterium | reverse complement strand
GTGCGCCTGAAAACTCGCGATTTCCAAAGCTAACCGGGCCGCCCGGATGGTGACCGGGGCAGTCCCGCCCGCTCCGTAGCTGGAAAAAGGACACGTTTTGTAAAAATCAGCGATTTTGAAAATTTCCGCGCCGGTGTGAACGTCTGCCTGAAAAACGGTCGCTCTCAGGAAAGGAGCTGCCGGCGGGCCGCCGCCTTCACCTCGTCGTAGACGTCCTTGAGCGGCAGGTGCTGCGCCGCGGCGATGGCCCGGCACTCCTCGTACTCGGGCGAGACGTTGGCGATGCCGCCGGCCGTCCGGGCCACCTTCACGCTGACCGTGCCGTACCTCGTCTCCACCTTGACGAGCTCCCGCTCCAGGTAGGCCCGCTCGATGCGGTTGATCCTCACCCCGAGCGTCGTCGTCTCGCTGAAAATAACGGACAGCACCTCGTCCAGCTTGTCCGGGCGGACGAGGGCGCTCAGCACGGTGGCCGGCCGGCCCTTCTTCATCTGGACCGGCGTCAGGTAGACGTCCAGCGCGCCTTGCTCGAAGAGCCTCTCCCCCACGTGGTCGAAGAGCTGCGGGTTCATGTCGTCGATGTTCGTCTCCGCCAGCACCAGCTCTTCCCGCTTCGCGGCCGGTCCGGCCGCCTCCCCGATGCAGACGCGCAGCAAATTGGGTATCTCCAGCTCCCGGCTGCCGGCGCCGTAGCCGGTGCGCTCGACCGTCATGCGCGGCAGTGGCCCGAACTCCTTCGCCAGCGTCACCAGCACGGCGGCGCCGGTCGGGGTGACCAGCTCTGAGGTGATGCCGGTGGAGTAGACCGGGACGTCCTGGAGCAAAGCGAGCGTTGCCGGGGCCGGCACCGGTATCTTGCCGTGGGCCGACCGCACGAAGCCGGTGCCGAGGTGCACGCGGGAGGCGTACACCGCCTCGATGCCGAGCTTCTCCAGCCCGATGAACGAACCGATGATATCGATGATGGAGTCCACCCCGCCTACCTCGTGGAAGTGGACGCTCTCGATGCTCTCCCCGTGGATGGAAGCCTCCGCGGCGGCCAGCGTGCGGAAGGTCTGCGCGCTCCGCTCCTTCACGGTGTCGGAAAGTTCGCTGCTGTCGATGAGCTCGACGATGTCCTTGAGGTGCCGGTGGGCGTGGTCTTCCTCGGAGACGTTGACGTTGAACTTGGTTCCGGTGATGCTGTTGCGGGCGGTCTTCTCGGCGGAAAGGGTGTAGCCGGGCACCTTGAGCGTGGCCAGTTCGCCGCGCAGCTCGTCCAGGTCGAGCCCGGCGTCGAGCAGCGCCCCGATGATCATGTCCCCGGCGATGCCGGCGAAGCAGTCGAAATAGAGGATTTTCATGCCGGCTGTTTCCCCTCGCAGAGCTTGTTGACCATGCTGGCGAAGAACCCGGCCCCGAAGCCGTTGTCTATGTTGACGACGGTGACCCCGGGGGAGCATGAGTTCAGCATGGTGAGGAGCGGGGCCAGGCCGTTGAAATTCGCTCCGTAGCCCACGCTCGTCGGGACGGCGACGATGGGCTTGTCGATCAGCCCGCCGATGACGCTCGGCAAAGCGCCGTCCATGCCGGCCACCACGACGACCACGTTGGCGCTGAGGAGCGTGTCCAGGCTGCCGAACAGCCGGTGGAGCCCCGCCACGCCGACGTCGTAGATCTTCACCACGTTGTTGCCCATGGCGGCGGCGGTGACGGCGGCCTCCTCGGCTATAGGGAGGTCGGAGGTGCCGGCGCAGACCACCGCGATGGTGCTGGTGCTCGTCGGCCGGGGCGCCTCGCCCATGACGACGATCTGCGCCTTCTCATGGTAGACGGCGTCCGGCCTGATCTCCCGGACGGCCTCGTAGACCTCCGGGCTTGCCTTGGTGGCCATGAGGCAGCTGCTGCCGCCGGAGGCCCGGCTGACGATGGCCTTGATCTCGTCGATGGTCTTGCCCCTGGCGTAAATGACCTCGGAGAAGCCGTTGCGGAGGTGGCGGTGGGTGTCTATCTTGGCGAAGTCGAGGTCCTCGTAGGGGAGGGACTTGAGCGCCCGGAGCGCGTCATCGATGCTGGTGCTCCCATCCCGGACGCCTTCGAGCAATGCCTGGATCTTTTCCCTGTCCAAGGTTAGTTGCCTCTCTTCAGCGGCTCGTTCATGCTGCCGGAGCGGAAACCCTCGATGTCGAGCGTGATGTAATCGTACCCGAGCTCCTTGAACCGGCCGGCGATATCCTTCGCGTTCTTTTCGTCGATGAGGAGCGGCATGGCTTCCCGCGGCACCTCGATGCGGGCGATGTTGCCGTGCACCCGGACCCGGAAGCCGCGTATGCCGTAGCCGGCCAGGCACTGCTCGGCCTGCTCCACGGCGGTCAGTTTTTCTTTTGTAATCGCGTCGCCGTAGGGGAAGCGGGAGGAGAGGCAGGCGGCGCTCGGTTTGTCCCAGGTCGGCAGTCCGAGCTCGCGGGAGAGCGTCCGGATATCGTCTTTGGTCAGCCTGGCTTCCTTGAGCGGGCTCCGCACGCCGAGCTCGGCCGCGGCCTGCATGCCGGGGCGGAAGTCGTCGAGGTCATCATGGTTGGCGCCGTCGAGTATCCACTTCACGCCGTTCTCGTCGGCCAGTTCGCGGAGCTTGCCGAACAGCTCTTTCTTGCAGAAGTAGCAGCGCTCCGGCGGGTTGGCCGCGAACTGCTCGTTGCTGAGCTCCTCGGTCGCGATGACGAGGTGCCGCACCCCGAGCGATTCCACCAGCTCTTTGGCGTCCTGGAGCTCGCGCGGTGTGTAGGTCTCCGAGGTGCCGGTGACGGCGAAGACGTTCCCGCCGAGCGTATCGGCGGCCACCTTGAGCAGCAGCGAGCTGTCCACGCCGCCGGAGTAGGCGATGAGCACGCTGCCCATTTCCTTCAGGACGTTCTGCAAGGCCTCGTGCCTGGCCGCCAGTTCGGCGGATATGCCTGTTTTCATCGTCGGTGTGGCCACTTTGGATGTTCCTCCGGGTTGGTTATCTTTTCATTATACCGTGTACCACGGGTTTGTCCAAAAGTCGGAGCTCGCCCGGCGGGTTGACAGCCGCGCCATCGGGTACTACACTCCATCAGGATTACCGCCCGGGGGTACCCCGGGGAAGGAGGAAATGATGCCCAAGGAGATCATCCTCTATAACCTGGCCGAGAACGTGACCGACGAAGAATACCAGGACTACGTGGAGAAGGAAAAAGGCCCGTTCCTGGAAAGTCTGCCCTCGGTGGACAAGTTCGAGCTGGTGAAGATCGGCCACTCGGCCGCCGGCGCGATCCCGTACCACTACGTCGGCATCCTCCACATCAAGAACATGGCGGACTTCCAGCAGCGCGATGCGCCTTCCGATGCCTTTCAGGACTTCATGGCGAAGTGGCGCACCAAAGTCGCCGATTTCCACATCCTGGCCGGTGAAGAAATCTATTAACTGAAACGGGACGGACGTCCGTCCGGAGGAGGGAACTCATGCTCGACCAGACCAGCCAGTGGTACAAGCTGCAATACCCGGAGTGCTTCGTGAACGAGGAACAGCGCATGATGCAGAAGCTGTTCGCGGACTTCGTCGACAAGGAGATCATGCCCGTGCGGGACAAGATCGACGACGACGTCACCCACGAGGAGATCATCGAGCCCATTTTAAAGAAACTCCAGGTGGACCTCGGGAGTCAGAAGACCATGATCCCGAAGGATTTCGGCGGCAATGAGATGCTCTCCATCGTCACCGGGGCCCTCAAGCAGGAGCAGATGGCCCGCGGCGATTACGGCATCTCCATGCACAGCGCGGTGACGGACTGGTGCTGGACGCCGGCCACGCTCGCCTATTTGATGGCGCCGACGCCGGAGGCCCAGGCCTGGGGCAAGGCGGTCCTCGCTGAGTTCGCCCCCGCGTTCGGAGGGAACGAGCTCAAGGCCGGCTGCTTCAACATGAGCGAGCCGGAGTCCGCCTGCGACATCGAGAACGTCACCAACGAGGGCAAGACGGTGGCTACCCGCGCCCGCCTGGAAGGCGACGAGTGGGTCATCAACGGCAGCAAGTTCTGGGCCTCCAACGCCGGCGTGGCGGACCTCAACTGTGTCATCTGCAACATGGACCCGCGGCTCGGCAGGGACGCCTTCGCCTTGATTTATGTGCCGGAGCCGTGGCCCGGTGTATCACATGGAAAATTCGAGGTCAAGACCGGTATGCAGGCGGACCGCAACACGTCCACCTTCTTCGACGACGTGCGGGTGCCCAAGGCGTGGGGCCTCAGCGGGCCGGTTGCCTGGGACATCTTCGAGACGACCGTCTCCGCCCCGATGCCGCTCAATTCCGGTCATGCTGTCGGGCTCCTCCAGGGGGCCTTCGACGTGCTGGTGGACTACACGACGCAGCGGGTGGCCGGCGGGAAGCCGGTGGCCCAGCACCTGGACGCGGCCATGATCATCGGCGAGATGGCCAGCTTCATCACCGTGGGCCGGGCGGCCTTCCTGGAGCTCGCCCACGAGTACGACGAGATGGGCATCTACGGGCTGTGGAACACGCCGAGCATGGTGGCCAAGGGCCACGCCGTGCACGCCTATATCACGCGGACGGTGCCGGACCTTATCCTCAAGGGCATGGAGCTGATGGGCTCCTACGGCTACGTGCGGGAGAACCACTACGAGAAGTACTACCGTGACTCGGCTATCGCCAAGATCGTGATGGGCGGCAGCCACATCGGGTATTTCCTCGCCTGCAAGCAGTTCTACGACCTGGACTTCTCGTCCTTCGGGCCGGGAAAGCTCCAGGACCCGACCAAGAACTAGCTACTGGCTGACCTTCTCGGTGCGGACCTCCACGGCGCCGGCGGCGATGCCGGACAGGCGTGTATACACCTCATCGAGCGGCGCCGGCATGATCGCGGTCTGGTCGGTACGCGTGGGTGGGAAGTACTCGGAGACAAGCAGCGTCCGCTGGAGGTCGCCGCTGGATACCGAGACGGTGTAGTTCAGGTCGCTGAAGGGGGTCGGGTGCTCGCCGGTGCCGTCCCATAGCGGTGCTATCGTCAGGTTGTTGAAATCGATCTCCCGGAAGTAGCCGAGCAGGTCCGCGACCTCCGAGGCGGGCATCGTACTCTGGTACCATGTGCGGACGGCCGGGTTGTCCGCGGTCGGGACCCGCAGGCCGGTCAAGGTGATGTAGAGCACGCTGCCGTCTTCGTAGAGGTAGAGGGAGTTGTCGATGCCCTGCATCGTGTAGAGCTCGTGCGCGTAGACCACCGGCTGGCCGTCCGGTACCTTGATACCGGCGGGACGGGTGAGGAGCAGCCCCAGCCCGACCCCGATGACGATAACTCCCAGCGCGCCGACGAGGACCAGGACCGGTTTCCTGCTCATCCCACCCTCATTGTTCAGGCCGCAGTCAGCCCGATTGTATACCTAACCGGGGGCCGTTTCAAGAGGGGTTTCGGACGGTGGTAAGCGGAGGAAGGGGCTACCTGACGGGATTGGCGCCCTCGCACGGGACTTTGGTCTGGCAGAGCCCGCAGCCGGAGACGCTCGTATCCAGGTCGTAGCCGTTCCTGAGTCGGTCGGGGTCGTAGCCGATATCCCGGAGGTAGGCGCCGCACTTCACTTTATCGTGGCCGTCCTTGCTGATGGCGCCCGCCGGGCAGCGCTCGATGCACACGCCGCAGGAGCCGTCCGCGTAGTAGAGACAGTTGTCGTAGGGCCCGGCGGCGGTACGGGGGCTCGGCGGGAAGGGGGCCGTGGTGACGGCGCTGCCACAGCGGTGGGCGATGCCCCGCTCCGTGATGAACCCGTCCGAGAGGCTGAAGGTGCCCTGCCCGGCGGCGTAGGCGGCGTGCCGCTCCGACCAGTTGGAGAAAGGGCCTTTTTCATTGCGGTTCATTTTGAAGTAGGGGGCGGTCATCGGCGCGGTGGCCAGGTAGCCGGTGTCCGTGAGGAACTTGACGACGTGCTCCCGCAGGGCGTCGTTGAACAGCTCCCCGAACCAGCGGGTATGGGACCACCAGCGGGAAGGGAGCGTCTGCTCCGGCCGGTTGGAGGCGCGGGTGGCCTGCGTGATGGGGAGTATCCAGGAGACGACGGAGATCTTCTCCGGGAGGGCGGCGCCGGGGAAGGCGGCGCTGAGGGCCTCGCGGGGGGTGAGGTGGCCGGGGTCGATGATGGTCTTGTACTCGGTGAAAAGAGGGTCGTCGCCGTCGGCGAAGCGGACGAGTGGCTCGTCGAAGATGACCATGTCCGGCTGGCCGGGCATGCGGTTGCTCGCGGCCCCGGCGGCGAGCTGTTTGACAGACTCCACGAGCTCGGCGGCCAGGGCGGCGGGATCGTTCGTCATGGGCGGGTACCTCGGTCGGTCGGAATCAACGGGCTAGGCCTGCTCCGGGACGGGACGGTTTTCCAGCACGCGCCGGAGGGAGGGGTTGGGCATGAGGAAGTCGTCTTCGGAGAGGTAGGCCTCCCTGATGAGGCGCAGGCGCTCGAGGACCGAGTGGACGTTCACCGCCCAGCCGATGCCGAGCGGCTCCGGGGTGAAGATGCGGTCGTCGCCCTCGTTCCAGAACGCCTGCTTGATGCGGCTCAGGGTGGGCAGGCGGAAATCGTACGGGATGAGCCCGATCTTGCCGCGCCAGGTGCGGCGCTTGCTCGGTTTTTCCAGTTCCTGGCAGACCGCGGCGATGGTGATGGTGAGGTAGGTCGCCTGGGCCAGCCGGACGAGCCAGTCCTTGGCCATTGCCCTTCCTCCTGGAGTAGTCCGCCTTTATTATACATAGCCCGACGAGGTATGGGAAGCGGCCGGCGTGAGGATTTTATAAGAAACTGGAAATTTTGTAAGAAATATGTAATGTTTGTTTTATTGAAGCCAAACGGCAACTATTGCTCCGGTCGTTCCCTTGTATTACCATAATAGCGAGAGAAGGAGGTGCCCCATGGAGATAAGCGCCCGCAACATGCTCAAGGGAAAGGTGAAGCAGATCACGCCGGGAGCGGTGAACACGGAGGTCATCGTGGAGGTGGCCGGCGGCGCCGAAGTGGTGTCCATCATCACCAAGTCCTCAGCGGAACGGCTCGGCCTGGCGGTGGGGAAGGACGTCTACGCCATCGTCAAGGCGTCCAACGTCATGATCGGCACCGACTAGTCCGCTCCGAGAACCGGGAAGGGGACGGGGTCGCGGCCGTTCCCTTCCCGGCCGGAGGTGGACAGGGCGGACCGGACGGAGCAATCCGGTCCTTATGCCCTCACCGGACCGGTGCTTTCGTACCGTCCGGCTGAACGGTTCCTTTGAAAGAAACGTGTTCATTGTAGTATACTTGCACTAGCATTTATGGTGCAAGTCATTTCTTGAGGAGCAACCGGCTATGAAACGAACCCGTATCATCGTGTCTTTTATTTTCGTCCTCGCGCTGGCGGTCACGCTCGTCCTGGCCGGCTGCGGCGGCACGACCACCACGCCGGCGGCAACGAACACCCCCGCCACCTCGACCACGTCCGGCGGCGGTAACGGCAGCGGCGGCGGCAACGGCAGCGGCGGCGGGACCGGCGGCGGCAGCGGCTCGGGCGGCGGCAGCGGCACGGCGACGACCGGCACAACGACCGCGACCTCGTCCGACTATTTCATCGCCGTTTTCATGAACGGCAGCCAGGTGGGCGTCCTTACCCTCGACAAGCTCCACACGCTGCCGGTGGTGACCTTCAACAAGTCCACCGGGGAGCTGGAACAGGGCCCGACCCTCGCCTCGGCGCTCGCCTTGTTCGGCATCACGGACTTCAACAGCGTGACCGTGCAGGGGTATTCCAAGGGCCGGGTGGCGACGGCGGAGCTGACCCTCCAGTACGGCGAGGTCACGCCGTACACCATCTTGGAGTTCAACAACCAGGGCAAGACGAAGCTGGCCGGGAAAGACATCCCGGAGAACAACTGGATCATCGACGTCTCGACCCTCATCGTGCAATGAAAAGGACCGTCTACATAGGGGTCGACGATACGGACGTCCCCGGCAGCCCGGGGACGGGCCGCATCGCCAAGACCATCGGCGACCTCCTCGCGGAGAGGGGGCTCGGGGAGCTGCGCGGCGTCATCCGCCACCAGCTGCTCGTGGCTGACGGCATCCCGTATACCAGCCACAACAGCGCCAAGTGCATCGAGTTCGAGTCCGACCGGGACTTGCAATCCATCGCGGATGTCTGTATAAATTACTTCAAGGAGAACTTTCTGGACGGCTCCGACCCCGGCACCTGCGTCGTCGAGAAGGACGCCGTGAGCGAGGCGGTCATCCGGTTCGGCGGGCGGGCGGCGGAGGAGGTGCTCACCAAGGAGGCCGCTCTGGGGCTGGCCGCCGTCGAGGGCATCATCCTCGACGAGCACGGCGGCACCGGCGGCGGGGTGATCGGGGCCCTGGCGGCGGTGGGGCTCTCGGCGGGCGGCAACGCCGGCCGGTACGTCCAGATGCGGGGCATTAAAGAGATTGAGGGGCTGGTGACGGTAGGGGACCTCCTCGGGGAGACGGGCATCGTCTCGGTCGTGGATGAACACGGCCGGACACTGGCCGCCGGAGAGGTCGTCGACAGCCTCAACTGGATTCGGCCCTCCCTCGTCAGGGGCGAGCCGGTCCTCAGGGTGAAGCGGGTCGCTCGCCCCGGCAATACGAAGGTCTGGGAACCGGTGGAAAAGAGCCACAAGGCCCGGCGAGAAGGAGCAGGAGCATGAAAAACGTACACGCCGGCGCATTGCCGCAGTCACACACCGTGCCGCGATGGTGGGAGGACCGGGGGGTCCGTGTCACCATCCAGGCCTTGCTGGTCGTTATTTTCTCGGCGGCGGCGGCCTTCGGGAAGTCCGCCCATGTCGGTATCGGCGTACCGGGCAGCAGCGGCGTCTACTGGCTCGGCCCGATGATGCTCGGCGCGATGGTGATGCGCTGGAAGGGTTCCGGGGTGCTGATGGGCGTCGGCGTGGGGCTGTGGACGGTGCCCTTCGGGCTGCACAACACCATGGGCTACAACATTTTGCTCTACGGCAGCACCGGCCTGCTCATCGACCTCATCTCACAGATACCCGTCGTCAGCATCCGCAACTTCTTCGGGGCGCTGGTCGTCGGGCTCGGCGCGCACCTGGCCAAGTTCGCCTTCATCATGGGCGCCGCCGCCATGTCGTCCGTGACCCGGCATTTTCTCCTCGTGGGCGTGCTCAACTCCCTCGGGCTGCACATCGCCTTCGGCATCGCGGCGGGCGTCGCCGCCTGGGCCGTCTTCCGGCTCGGCCAGGGCGCCGGCAAGAAAATGCTCTCCTGAGCCGCCTGAAAATCCATCGGAACACAAGACCCCCTGTCCGCAACGGGCAGGGGGTTCCTTTTTAAGGACTGTCTCCGGTCTACGCGGAGGACGCCTGGCGCTTCTTCATCATGAGGCTTCCCGCTAGGCCGACGACCGCCGTGACGAGGGCGAGGCCGGCCGAAGCATAGAACGCGGCGTTGAAGCCGCCCGCCACGTACACGAGGGCTACCAGCGGCGGCCCGATGGTCTGCCCCAGCCGCAGCATCATCGCGTTGACGGACATCAGCGCGGCCCGGTATTCGAGCGGCGCCAGCCCGGCCACCGCTGTCTGGAGGCTCGGGATATTGATGCCCTGTCCGGCCCCGAAGATGAGCATCGGTATCAGCAGCAGCAGCATGGTCTGCATGAGCGGTATCAGGAACAGGGCGACGGCGTAGAGGAGGAAGGCGGTGATGATGATGGTGCCGAGGCTGAAGCGCCGGTTGATGCGCCCGAGCTGGGAGGACACCGCGGCCGTCGTCAGGGACATGGCGGTGATGGTGAGGCCGATGGTGAACGACGAGGCATTGAAATGGTCCGCCAGGAGCAGCGTGAAGTACGTGAGCACCGCCCCGTAGACGAAGATGAAGGTGACGGTACCGGCGGTAAGGATGCCGATGACGCGCACGTTCTTGATCTGTGACCACGCCCCGGCCAGGTACTTTTTCAGGCCCTGCTCGTTCCGGGGCTCCGGGCTGTGGAGACGGGCCAGCACGAGCAGCCCGACCGGCAGCGCCAGGATGGGCAGGTAGAACGGGTAGTACCAGCCGAGCAGCGCCAGCGCGCCGCCGATGGCCGGGTACGAGGCCGTGCCGATGGAGAGCACGCTGGCGTTGTAGCCCATTGCCTCGGCGCGGCGCGGGCCGGCGTAGAGATCGCCGATGATGGTGGTGTTGAGCGAGCCGAGCGCCGCCGCCCCGGTGCCCTGGATGGCCCGGAAGGCGAGCAGCCAGTGGAAGTCCCGCACCAGGCCGCAGGCGAAACCCGCGGCGGCGAACACGACCAGCGAGGGCACCAGTATGCGCTTCCGGCCCCAGCGGTCTGCCATCACCCCGAGCACGGGCGCCAGGAACACGCCGGGCAGCGTGAAGAAGGTGATGAGCAGGCCGATCTCCCCTTCCGAGATGTGGAAGTAGTCCTTCATGGTCGGGAACGCCGGGGAGATGCTGGATACGCCGAGCACCGCCATCAGCGTGACGCCGAAGATGATGAGCAGGTTTCCATCGCGGAAGAGCTTTTTCTGTTGGGGAGCGGGCATATCGGACAAGGCTAGAGCAGTCCGTCCAGGGCGCGGGCGGCCACGTAGACGCTGCCCACGCCGTCGATGAAGTAGGCCACCCGCAGGGCGTCCGCCAGCTCCTCTTTGGTGGCGCCGGCGTGGAGGGCGGCGGTGGCCAGGTTGCGGACGCCTTCGTCGGCGCTCTTGGTGGCGTCGAGCACCATGGCGATGAGGTACTTATACTTGCGGGGCAGCGCCCCGTCCGAGAGGGCGAGGGTGCGGTTGGCCTCGACGGCCTTCATGAGCTCCGGGTCGATGGCGGCGAGCGATTGTAACGGGTTTTCCGGCATGGCGACACCTCCAAAAGGGGATGCATCTATTATAAAACGGAGAGGGTGGGGAGGGAAAGGAGAATGGCGCGCCCGGTGGGATTCGAACCCACGACACCCGGTTCCGAAGACCGGTGC
>CAZOMF010000066.1:0-11072 GCA_964580635.1 uncultured Dehalococcoidaceae bacterium | reverse complement strand
GGCGCTGAGCAGCAGGTAGCCGCCGTCGGCCCGGGCGAGCGCCCCCGCCTTGAGCATGGTGTGGTCGCTGAGGAACCCGCCGAGGATGAAGCGGCGCTCCACCTTGCCGAAGATGTTGCCGAAGTTGGGGTTGTCCTCCACGATGACCGGCGGTCCCTTGGCCTCGCTGTTGTCCACGAAGACGTTGACCTGGAACGGCACGAAGGGGTTCCGCCCGCCCATCACCTGGCTCGCCGGCACGCCGAACACCGGGTTGACCGGCTCCTCGGTGCCCTTGAACAGCTCCAGGTTGTCGAGCACGTACCCCTTGAGGTCGGTGAGAAAACCGCGGACCTTGTTCTGCTTCTCGTAGGTCCGGTCCAGCTCCCCGAAGAGGTCGGAGACGGTGTACTCCGCGATCTCCTTGTCCGCCTGCTGAAGGCGCTCCGCCGTCTTGAGCTGCACGTTACCGGCGCTCTGGAGGTTGGACTGGAGCTTCCGGCGGAGCTCGTTGCGGGTATCGTCGAGCTTCTTACGCGTCTCCTCCTCGAGGGCGAGGTACTCTTCCTGCTGCATGGGACGGTCGTCGACGAGCGGCACGAGCACCGGGCCGGACTGGGTCACCTGGAGCATGAAACCTTCGCGGCGGGCCTCCCCGGATATTTCCTCGAAGAGCTTCTGCTGCTCGGTCTGGGCGGCCTCGATGGTCTTCTGGCGCTCTTTCTGGTAGTCCTCGCTGGAGAACGCCTGCCCGAGACCCTGCCGCACCTTGTTGAGCAGGCCGGAGACGGCCTCGGCGAAGGGCTTGGCGGACCCGGCGGGCAGCGTGGCGATGCAGGGACGGTCCGGCTCCTTGAAATTGTAGAGGTAGACCCAGTCCTCGAGGTCCTGTTTGGCGCCGCCCTGCTGCTCCTGCTTGATGATCTTCTCGATGTAGGCCTTTACCATGGACGTCTTGCCGGCGCCGGTGGGACCGGCCACATAGATGTTGTAGCCGTCCCCGCCCATGTTCAGGCCGAACTCGATGGCCCGCGTGGCGCGGTCCTGCCCGATGAACTCGCGCAGGGGGGCCAGGTCCTGGGTGCATTCGAAGTCGAAGATGGCGGGATCGCACTGGAAGCGGAGCTGCTCGGCGGATACTTCGTGGTCGTTCGCGGTCATGGGCGGCCTCCTCGAAACGTGCCGGTCGCCACCGGAACGCCGGTCGGATCTGGTACCGGCGCGTTACCGGTGTGCCCGGGGAGCATTATATAGCAAAAAGGGGATGGGGGGTACCGCCCCGGCGTGGAGGGATCGCCGGGGCGGCTGAGAAAGACTAGCCTTCCGGCGGCGGCAGCTTGGATACCGTGCAGTCCGAGCACTCGCACGGTCCACCTTCGGCGCAGGAACGGCAGCAATACATGACGCCTTCCTTGGTCACGGCGTCCACGCCCAGCGTGCAGCCGCAGGCGGGACAAAGTTCCGGTGTTGCTTGGGTCGTCATCGTTTCACACCTCGGAGTGCCGATTCGGGCGTTTTCCGGACTTTTTCGGAACACCCGACGTTAATTCTAGGCATCCGGAGATGAAAAAGTCATAACACGACCGGCGGATTGATTACAAAAATATGACGTTTCCGCCGGCGCGTTGCCGCAAACGGCGGCCCGAAGGAAGAAATGACATCGTTTTGTAATAAATGTAAGGAGAATGATATGACTATTTAATTCGTTCTGCTTTAGTCTGATGGCGGGAAAGGAGACCCCGAAGGACGTACCGGGACCGCTCCTTCTCCCGAGACCCGTGTTACTACATTAACGAGGAGGGTAACATGAAAAGGAAACTGAAACGAGTCCTGCCGGTCCTGTTCACGGTGGTGGTGCTGATCGCCGTCATCGGGTGCGGGGGCGGCACCACGACCACGGCGACCGTCACCTCGACATCCACCCAGACGGTCACCTCCACGCCGACCTCCACCCAGATCGGCACGGTGAACGTGCTCGGCGTCTGGGGCGGCAGCGAGCTGCAGAGCTTCCAGGACATGGTGGCGCCGTGGCAGAACATGACCGGAGGGGCGATGGGCTTCTCCGGCACGCGCGACCTGACCGCCGTCCTGACCACCCGCATCCAGGCGGGCAACCCGCCGGACGTGGCCATCCTGCCGAACCCAGGCCTGATGAAGCAGTACGCCGATAACGGCGACCTGGTGCCGCTCGACAGCATCCTCGACATGAGCACCATCCAGTCCGAATACTCCCAGGGCTGGCTCGACCTGGGCACGGTGAACGGCCACCTGTACTCCCTCTTCATGCGGGCCGCCAACAAGAGCATGATCTGGTACGACCCGAAAACGTTCCAGACCAACAGCTGGACCACCCCGACCACCTGGGACCAGCTTATCTCCCTGTCCGACCAGATAAAGGCGGCGGGCGCGACCCCGCAATACCCGTGGGCCATGGGCGTTGAGAGCGGCGCCGCCAGCGGCTGGGCGGGCACCGACTGGATCGCACAGATATTCCTCTCGGAGTACGGCGGCGACGCCTACGACCAGTGGGTCAACCACCAGATACCCTGGACCGATTCCCGCATCAAGGACGCCTGGCAGAAGTGGGGCCAGATCGTGACCACCCCCGGCTACATACCGGGCGGCGCGGCCACCGTGGCTTCCACCAACTTCCAGGACGCCTCTTACTGGCCGTTCCAGACCCCGCCCAAGGCGGCGATGTACTACGAGGGCGACTTCGTGCAGGGGTTCATCACCAGCCAGTTCCCGAACGCGGTCGCCGGGACGGACTATGACTTCTTCCCGTTCCCGACGGTCGATCCCCAGTACGCCGGGGCGGTGACCGGCGGCGCGGACCTCGTCGTCGTCTTCAGGGATACCCCGACCGTCCGCTCCTTCATCAACTACCTGGCATCGCCCCAGGCGCAGGACATCTGGGTCAAGGAAGGCGGCTTCGTCTCGGTCAACAACAAGATCGCCCTGACGGACTACCCGGACAAGATCGCCCAGAAGTCCGTGCAGGAGCTGACCTCCGCCAAGATCTTCCGCTTCGGCGCCGGCGACAGCATGCCCGGGGCCATGCAGACGGCCTGGTGGAGCGGCATACTCAACTACCTGCAAAACCCCTCCCAGCTCGACAGCATCCTGTCAGACCTTGAAAACCAGGCCAAGACCATATATAAATAGTCAGTAACCGGACCATCACCGGACACCGGACGCCGGGGGGCGGGGACGAGCCCCGCCTCCCGGCAGCGGTGCGGGAGAACGACTGTTGACGAACCGTGGCCCGCTGAACGTTGTACTGGTCGATCCCCTGAAAGCGGCCCTCCGCCGCCGGAGTATCGTGCCGTGGCTGTGGATCGTGCCGGCGTTCTTTTTCATCGCCGTGTTCCTCATCTACCCCGTCATCGATACCCTGCGCCTCAGTTTCTACAACGCGGACTCCAGCGGCTTCGTCGGGCTGGACAACTACATCAAGGTCTTCACCACCAAGACGCTCCAGAACGCGCTGCTCAACAACGTCCTCTGGCTCGTCCTCTTCACCGCCCTGGCGGTGGGACTGGGCCTGCTGTTCGCGGTGCTGACCGGGCGGGTGCGCTACGAGCCGGCCGCCAAGTCCATGATCTTCATCCCGATGGCGATATCCTTCGTGGCGGCGGCCGTGATCTGGCGTTTCATGTACGCCTACCAGCCGCCGGGCTTCGAGCAGTACGGCCTCGTCAACGCGGCGGTCACCGGGGCCGGCCTGCCCCCGCAGCCGTGGCTCGTCGAGCAGGCCATCCCCTTCACGCACGTCACGCTGCCCACGCCGTTCCACACCAATAACATCGCCGTCATCGCGGTGGGGGTCTGGATGTGGACCGGCTTCGCCATGGTGGTGCTCTCCGCCGGGCTCAAGGGCATCTCGACCGAGGTCATCGAGGCCGCCCGCGTGGACGGCGCCAGCGAGTTCCAGATTTTCCGCAAGATCATCCTGCCGCTCATCAGCCCGACCGTCGCCGTGGTGGCGACGACGCTCGTCATCCAGGCCATGAAGATATTCGATATCGTCTGGGTGATGAGCGCCGGCAACTACGGCACGGACGTCATCGCGACCCAGATGTACAAGCAGCTGTTCAATTTCCAGGACTTCGGCCTGTCGAGCGCGCTGGCCGTCATCCTGCTGCTGGCCATCATCCCGGTGATGTTCATCTCGGTGGGACGGTTCCGAGGCCAGGAGGAGATGCGATGAGCGCCACCCGCCAGGGAGCCTTCGCCGCCGCCCGTCCGCCACGCAGCCGTCTGGCCGCGTTCTTCAGCCGCATCCCGCTCCACGTGGTCATCATCGTCCTGGCGCTGCTCTGGATGACGCCGACCATCGGCCTGCTCGTCAGCTCGTTCCGGCCCGCCGATCTCATCTCCACCACCGGCTGGTGGACGGCTTTCAAGACGCCCTTCCAGTTCACCCTCGATAACTACAGCACGGTGCTGGCCCAGAACGGCATGGCCCGGAGTTTCCTCAACAGCCTCATCATCACCGTGCCCGGCACCGTTTTGCCGGTGCTGGTGGCCGGGTTCGCGGCCTACGCTTTCGCCTGGATGAAGTTCCCGGGGCGGAACGCGCTGTTCATCTTCGTGGTGGCGCTGCTGGTGGTGCCCGTCCAGATGACGCTGATACCGGTGCTCCGGCTCTACACGGACCTCAAGCTGGTCAGCACCTTCCCGGGCATCTGGCTGGCCCATACCGCCTACGGGCTGCCGCTGGCGGTGTTCCTGCTGCGCAACTTCTTCGGGGCGCTGCCGAAGGAGATCATCGAGTCCGCCCAGCTGGACGGCGCCTCCAGCATGGGCATCTTCTTCCGCATCATTTTGCCGCTCTCGGTGCCGGCGCTCGCTTCCCTGGCCATCTTCCAGTTCCTCTGGGTGTGGAACGACCTGCTGGTGGCCCTCGTCTACCTCCAGAGCCCCAACCTGGCGCCGATGACGCTCACCATCAACAACCTGGTCAGCTCCTTCGGGACCTCCTGGCAGCTGCTGACGGCGGCGGCCTTCATCTCCATGGCGCTGCCGCTCGTGGTGTTCTTTTCTTTGCAGCGCTTCTTCGTCGAGGGCATCACCGCCGGGGCCATCAAGGGATAATCTGAACGAGGACGATTGAACCGTGGCTGAAGTACGATTCGAGCACGTGACCAAGAAGTTCGGCGAGACCGTGGCGGTGCGGGACCTCAACCTGACCGTGGCGGACAAGGAGTTCCTGGTGCTGGTGGGCCCCTCCGGCTGCGGCAAGTCCACCATCCTGCGGATGCTCTCCGGGCTGGAGGAGATAACCGAGGGCGATATCTACATCGGCGAGCGGCAGGTGAACCGGGTAGCGTCCAAGGACCGGGACATCGCCATGGTGTTCCAGTCGTACGCGCTCTACCCGCACATGACCGTCTTCAAGAACATGGCCTTCGGGCTGACGCTGCGCAAGATGCCCAAGGACGAGATAGCCCGGCGGGTGGAGAACGCGGCCACGGTGCTCGGCATCGAGGACCTGCTGCAGCGGAAGCCCCGGCAGCTTTCCGGCGGCCAGCGGCAGCGGGTGGCGCTCGGGCGGGCCATCGTGCGGGAGCCGTCGGCCTTCCTCCTCGACGAGCCCCTCTCCAACCTGGATGCCAAGCTGCGCGTCCAGACCCGCGCCGAGCTGAGCAAGCTCCACCAGCGCCTCGGCACGACCTTCATCTACGTGACCCACGACCAGGTGGAAGCCATGACCATGGCGAGCCGCATCGCGGTGCTGGACCACGGCGTGCTCCAGCAGGTGGGCACGCCGCAGGAGCTCTACGACCGGCCGGACAACGTCTTCGTGGCGGGGTTCATCGGCAGCCCTTCCATGAATTTCCTCGAGGTCACCGTGCAGGGCGACGGCGCGCCGGCCCTGGACGCCCCGGACTTCCACGTGGCCCTGCCGCCCGAGTTCAACGAGCCGCTCGGCCCCTACAAGGGTAAAAAGATAATCTTCGGCATCCGCCCGGACGATATCCACTCGCCGGACTACCCGGCCCCGGAGATAAACCCCACCCCGGTCAAGGCCGCCGTGGACGTCACCGAGATGATGGGCAGCGAGTTCATGCTCCACATGCTGGCCGGGGAGTGGTCCTTCCTGGCGCGGGTGGACGCCCGCACCAAAGTCAACCCCGGCGATGAGATAACGCTCGACTTCGACCTGTCCAAGATGCACGCCTTCGACGCGGACACCACGCGAAGAATACTGTAAACCACCATCCCGAACGGCGGATTTTTTTCCAAACGTTACAAAAACGTTAGGCAAACATCCTTTCAAAGCTGGCCGGCGACGGAGTATCATCGAACTATGGCCGCGAACGCACGCGTTCTCGTAATAGACGACTACCCGCAGATACTGCGGTTCATACGGCTGGCCCTCCAGTCCCGAGGCTACCGGGTCACCACCGTGGGGTCCGGGCAGGAAGGTCTGGAAAAGCTGGAAAGCGAGCCGCCCGATGTTATCCTGCTGGACATCCGCATGCCGGATATGGACGGCTTCGAGTTCATGGCCCGGGCCAGGGAGCTCAACGACCGGCCGGTCATCGCCTACAGCGCCACGCCGGAGTTCGCCGGCAGGGCTCTCAAGAACGGCGCCCGCGCCTTCCTCAGGAAACCGCTGGATCTCGACCAGCTCGTGGAACTGCTGGAAGAGCTGACCGCCGGCTAGCTCCCGGCGGGTTCCGGGGGGTGGAGCGGCAGCCAGAAGAGGAAGGTGGCGCCGTGGCCCTTGATGGAGTGCACCTCTATCTGACCGCCGTGCGCCTCCACGAGCCGCTTGCAGACCACCAGCCCCAGCCCCGTACCGCTGATACTCACCGTGTCCCCCACGCGGCTGAACAGCTGGAACAGCTTCTTCTGGTCCGCCCGTGATATCCCCGGTCCCTCGTCGCTGATCTCGACCACCAGCCGGTCGTTCTCCAGGCGGCCCGTGACGGTTATCCGGCCGTCCGGCGGGGAGTACTTGACCGCGTTCTCCAGCAGGTTGTGGAGCACCCGCTCGATGCGCAGCGGGTCCATGGGGACGGGCGGCACGTCCTCGGTGATGCTGACGGTGAACGTCTGCCGGGCGCCGCCATCCTTCAGGTGCTGTATGATTTTCCTGACCGGCGCCCGCAGGTCGGTCAGCCTCAGGTTCATCATCAGCCGTCCCGCCTGGTGGCGGGTCATCTCCATCATGTTCTCCAGGATGTCCGCCAGCACCTGAGCGTTCTCGGCGGCGGTCAGGAGCATCTCGCGGCCCTCTTCCGGGCCGATGGCCTCGTTGAGGGCCACGTTGAGCGAGCCGGAGATTATGGTGAGCGGTGTGCGGAGCTCGTGGGACACCAGGCTCAGGAACTCGTCCTTGAGCGCCTCGTTATGCTTCCGCTCGGTGACGTCTTCCCCCATGCCGATGACGAACCGCTCCCCGGTTCTCAGCGTGCCCGGCGATGAGGCGCTGAAGCTCCACCAGCGCTGCTCGTCGTCCCGGGTGAGGATGGGAAACTCCAGGTGGAAGCTGCTCGTCTCCCCCTTGAAAAGCCGGCGTACGTGCTCCCGCACGGTCTCGGCGCTTTCGGCGCAGGCGCGGTCCAGCCAGGCGTCGAACGTGGCCATCTCGTCCCGGTCGTAGCCCGTCAGCTCCGCCCAGGAGCGGCTCAGCTGGAGCACCCGCCCGCTCTCGTCGAGCATGATGGTGGGGATGGGCGCTTCCTCGATGGCCCGCCGCAGTTGCTCTTCGCTCTGCCGGACCGCCTCCTCGGCCAGCTTCCGGGCCGTGATGTCGGTCACCGACACGCTCAGGTACTCGGACCCGGGCACCGGATACACCTCGACTATGCCCCAGAACGAACCGCCTGAGTGATACTTCATGCCGATATCGCACTCATTTTTCGATTCTTGCGCCACTGCCCGGCGGACGCAGTGGTGGAAAGCGTCCTGGGACTGCGGGCGGACGTAGGCGGTGAACCGCTTTCCCAGGAGCTGGTAGCGCGGGCAGCGTAACAGGTTGGTCGCGGTCAGGTTCATGTCGATGATGGAATAATCGTCCCGGGTGATGGTGACCAGCGGCGTCGAGGCCTGGTCGTAAAGGTTTTTATAGTGGTATCGCGACCTTGAGAGCTGGTCGCGCGAGAACTGGAGCTCCTCCAAGCTGGCTTCCAACCGGGCGCAATAGCCGTTGAGCTGCTCCCTGGTGGCCTCGAGGTCGGTGAGCCGCGCTTCGTACTCGTCGAGCATCGCCAGCAGCTCCGCCGCGGGTACCTGTTTGCCCTGCTGGATAGCAGCGCGGATCCTGTAAGATGACCGTGCCGGCCGGGATTCCGCGGCGCGCCGCGCGCGGCCCCCGGACCCATTGCCGCCGTCCCGTTTATTTCGGCTCGTGCTCATCGGGCCTGCCGGGCCTTTCCTAGTCCTTATCCCTGGCCGTCTTGAGATCGGTAATGTCCATGAAGGTCACCACCACCCCGGCGATGGCGTTGTCCGTGGTCCGATAAGGCAAAATGCGCATGCTGTACCACAGGCCGTCCTTTCCCCTGACGTTCTCCTTCACCGGGACGAGGGTTTCCAGCACTCTCCCGGCCTTGCCGGGAATATCGCTCTCCGGGAACCGGGAGGTGATATGATCGAGCGGCCGGTCCACGTCGGAGGGGATCAGGTTGAAAAAGCCGGTCGCCGCGGGCGTGAAGCGTTTTATCCTGAGCGCGTTGTTGAGGTAGATGGTGGCTATCCCGGTGGCATTGACCAGGTTCTTCATGTCATCGTTGACGGTGGAAAGCTCCTCTATCTTGGCCTGGAACTCCGCGTTCACCGTGGCGAGCTCCTCGTTCACGGACTGGAGCTCCTCGCGCGAGGTCTCCAGCTCCTCGTTGGTGGACTGGAGCTCCTCGTTGGTGGACTGGTACTCCTCGTTGGCGGAGCGCAGCTCCTCGTTCGCCGTCTCCAGTTCCTCGATGGTGCTCCGCAGCGTCTCCTTGGTGTACTGGAGCTCCTGCTCGAGCTGGACGACCCGGCTGTCGATGGCCGCCTCTCCCCGGCGCCGCTGCCGCTTTTGCGGCAGCTCTTCGAACGTTATGATATAGTGATTCGATGTCACGCCGTTCTGCGGGCCGGGCACCGGCCTCACCGTGATGCGGACCCGAGCGGTGTGATTGTTGACCTTGACCGGTACGCCCTCCCGGACCGCCTCGGCCTGGTTCGTGGTGGCTTCCTGGAGCGCGGACGACAGCGGGACCCGGAGGTCCGGGTGGGCCATCTCCAGGATAGCCGTGTTCGGCTGGCCTTCAGCCAGGCCCAGGTATCGCCGGGTGTCGCCGTGGGAAAAGGTCAGCTGGTAGCTGCTGTCCACCAGCACCGCGGGCGGCAGCGCCTCGAGCAGCACCCGTTCCGGGGTCCTGGTCCCGAGGTGCGTCGTGGTGCCGTCCGGAGCGACGCGCTGGAGGTTCGCCGTCTGCCGCCACGTGTCCGCAACGTTCGGCATGGTAAACGGCGGCCGCCTGGCGACGTGGAGCGTCTGGTAGATCTTCCACCTGCGGTCCAGCGGCTTGAAAAGGTCCGCGTATTCTCCCACCGATTCGGCCGTGCCCAGGAAGAGCAGGCCGGACTCGTTGAGCGCGTAATGGAACAGGGGGATGAGCCGTTTCTGGAGGTTGGTGTCGAAATAGATGAGCAGGTTACGCGCGGAGATGAGGTCCATCCGGGTGAACGGCGGCTCCACGATGATGTCCTGCACGGCGAAGATGACCTTCTCCCGCAGTTCCCGTTTTATCTGGAACTGGTCGTCGACGCGGTTGAAGAACTTCCTCAGCCGGGCCTCGCCCACGTCCGGCGCCACCGACGACGGGTAGGCCCCCCTGCGTGCCTGCTGGATGGCATCGTAGTCCAGGTCCGTCCCGAAGACCTGCACCTGGTAGTAGCGGTTTTCCTCCTCGAGTGCTTCCTCGATGAGTATCAGCACGGAATAGGCCTCTTCGCCGGTGGAGCAGCCCGGCACCCAGGCCCGCAGCTCGGAACCCTCCGGCTTGGCAGCCAGGACCTGCTTGAGATGCTGCTTGACGGCGTCATAGGCCTCCGCGTCCCGGAAAAAGGAGGTGACGTTGATGAGGAAGTCCTTGACGAGCGCCGTTATTTCCTCCGGGTTTTCCCGCAGCAATCGCAGGTAGTCGGAAATGTTATCGGTCTGGTTCAGCCCCATGCGCCGCTCGATGCGCCGGTTGATGGTGGACTGCTTGTAGTTGGAGAAGTCCCGCTTGGTCCTGGCCCGCACCAGCGCCAGGATGGTACTCAGGCTCGAAGTATCCCGCTCCACCTCGCGGCGGCGGTTCGTTCGCCTGCCGTGGGATTTTTCCACGAATTGGATGAGCTGCGCGGCCATCCTGTCCGCCGGCAGCACGAAGTCCGCCACCCCGGCGGCGATGGCCGAGCGGGGCATGCCGTCGTAGTTGGCGTTCTCGGGCTCCTGCACCATCACCATCCCCAGCTCCGCCTTGACCGCCTTGGCGCCCAGGGAGCCGTCCGAGCCGGTGCCGGACAGGATGATGCAGATGGCCTGCTCCTTGAGGTCTTCCGCCAGCGAGCGGAAGAACAGGTCGATGCTGTGAGAGATGCCGGGCCGCTCTATCTGCGCCCCGAGGTAGAGCGTCCGGTCCTTGACCGTCATGTTGTGGTTGGGCGGTATCATGTAGACGTGGTCCGGCGCCAGCTTCATGCCGTCGGTGGCCTCCGCCACCGGCATCCGGGTCTGGCGGCGCAGGATTTCCACCATGTTGCTGGTGTGGCTCGGGTCAAGGTGCTGGATGAGCACGAAGCTCATGCCGGTATCGGCCGGCATCTCGGAAAAGAACTTGTTGAACGCGTCCAGTCCCCCGGCGGAAGCCCCGATGCCGATAACGGGGAAGTCCTCCGGTTTCTTTTTCGGGCGCCGGGTCCCCGTTCGGGAGGGGGTTTTCTCCCCCGCGGGCGGGTCCTTGGCAGCGTCTTTTTTTTGCTTCGGCATGGCAGCCTCCCGGCGCCGGACCGGCCGTCCCGGCCTCGGCCTCACGGCCCGCGCCGGATTCCGCGTACCGCGAGCCTATTCCCAATAGTAACGCAGTTGAACGTGCATTACAACGGAG